>JAYVRY010000259.1:0-13306 GCA_043775845.1 Acidobacteriota bacterium | reverse complement strand
CCTGATCCTCCCGGAGATCCATCCTGAGGCACAGCCAAGTTGGTTCGGCTTCCCACTCTCGGTCCGGCCAGGAGCTTCTCTGACCCGGAATGAGGTGGTCGTGGCGCTCAACGGGGCCAACATCGGAACACGACTGCTGTTCGGGGGGAACCTCCTGCGGCAGCCCGCCTTCCGGGATACGCCTCGCAGGGTGGTGGGGGCCCTGACCGCCTGCGACTTCATCATGGAGCGGACATTCTGGATCGGTGTCTATCCCGGTCTGACCGAGCCGATGCTTGCCTACGTGGGAGATACGTTGGAACGGCTCTTCCGGACAGGCCGCTGATGGACCACCAACCCTCGCGGCCCCTGCCATCCGAAGACCTTGAAGAGGTGGTGTCCCGTATTGGCGATCGCTGGGAAGGCCTGCGAGGCACGAGGCTCCTGCTGACAGGCTGCACGGGCTTCTTCGGTGCCTGGCTGCTCGAAACGCTACTGGCGGCGGTGGACAAGCGAGGCCTGGACACCCGGGCTGTTCTGCTCTCGCGAGATCCCCACGGGTTCGCTCTGCGGATGCCCCATGTTGCTGGGCACGCGGCCATTCAGGTGTGCCGGGGGGATGTCCGGGATTTCGAATCCCCTGCGGGGACCTTCACCCACCTCATTCATGCTGCAACCACGCCCAGCGCAGCCCTCACCACCGGGCAGCCCCGACTCATGCTCGATACGATCCTTAGGGGCACACAGCATGCGCTTGAAGTCGCTGCGGCCCAGGGGGTTCGGGACGCCCTGTTCATTAGCTCGGGCGCCATTTATGGCAGCCAACCGCGGGACCTTGCGGCACTGAGCGAAGACCATCGTTTCGCGCCGGACCCCAGCGATCCGGGTGCCTCCTACGGCCAGGGCAAGCGGCATGCCGAGCACCTCTGCGCCATCACCGCTCAGGAGAGCGGGATGCGAATCCGGGTGGCCCGGTGCTTCGCCTTCCTGGGCCCCGGGCAGGCGTTGGATGGTCATCTGGCGGCCCCTTCCTTCCTGAAGGATGCCCTGGGTGGCGGCCCCATCCGGGTCCAGAGCGATGGGCGAGCGGTGCGGTCCTGGCTTTACGGCAAGGACCTGTCCTGGTGGCTGTGGACGATCCTCCTGGAGGGTCGCCCTGGACGGGCCTACAACGTCGGTTCGGATGACGCCAGGAGCATCGGCGACCTGGCGAATTTGGTATCCAGGGCGACGGGGACCGCAGTGAACATCGTCGAGACACCCCCAGGGACACAACCGCCCCACCGCTATGTGCCTGATATCTCCCGGGCCAAGGGCGAGCTCGGCCTTGGCGTCTCGGTACCTCTTGAAGCCGCTATTCAGCGTACGCTGGACTGGCACCGCAGCTCGGCATGCTATTAGCAGTCTTCTGAATGATCCCGAAAGGAAGTCCCATGGCCACTGATGCCTCAAAACCGCTGGTCGTCTTCGAGATGGCCAACAACCACATGGGCAGCCTTGCCCATGGGCTCGACACCCTGACGGCCTTCCAGGGCACGGTCCAGGACTTCCGCTCCACCTTTGATTTCGGGTTCAAGCTCCAGTACCGCCACCTGGACACCTTCATCCATCCGAACTTCCAGGCACGGATGGACATCAAATACATCAAGCGGTTCCAAGAGACGCGCCTGAGCGAGGCCGAGTTCCTGGCTCTGAGAGAAGGGATGGAGACGCGCGGATTCATCCCGGTCTGTACGCCTTTCGACGAGCCCTCCGTGGACCTGGTGGAGGCCCACCGTTACGCCTGGATCAAAATGGCAAGTTGTTCCCTGGGGGATTGGCCGCTCCTGGAACGGATCGCCCAGTCCCCCCTGCCGGTGATCGCTTCGACCGCAGGGGCCAGCCTTGAGGTGCTCGACCGGGTGGTGAGCTTCTTTGAGCACCGGGGCAAGACCCTCTCGCTGCTCCATTGCGTGGGTGAGTACCCCACGCCGGCTGAGCGGCTGGAGCTGAACCAGATCGAACTGCTCCGGGCACGCTATCCCGGGCACACCATCGGTTGGTCGACCCATGAGGATCCCGACACCATCCGGAACATCCCGATGGCCGTGGCCAAGGGGGCGCGGATCTTCGAGAAGCATGTGGGCCTACCCACGGAGCAGTTCGCCCTGAATGCTTACTCCGCCTCACCGGATCAGATCCGGACCTGGCTCGAGGCAGCCCGGGAGGCTGTGATCACCTGTGGTGTTGCAGGCAAGCGGCATGTGTCCGAGGCCGCAGAACTGAGCAGCCTCCGTTCCCTCCAGCGGGGGGTGTTTGTCAAACAGGCCGTGGCCAAGGGCGAAAAACTGGACCCTTCCAACCTTCTCCTGGCCATGCCCACCGAGGTCGGGCAGTTAACGGCCAACGACCTTGGCAAGTACATCGAATACCGTTTGCTGGAGGACCTTCCCGCACTGGCTCCGGTGTACCAAAACCAGGTACAGGGGCTTAACCACCGGGCCCGCATCAACGCCATCGTGGGGCGGGTTCGGGCCCTCCTGGAAGAAGGGCGGACCGTGGTCAGTACCCAGGCCACCGTGGAGATCAGCCACCACTACGGCCTCGATCAGTTCGAGACCTTTGGCGCCACCATCATCAACGTGGTCAACCGCGCCTACTGCAAAAAGCTCATCGTGCTGCTGCCTGGGCAGCGCCACCCCGAGCAGTTCCACAAATTGAAGGAAGAGACCTTCCACGTGCTTCATGGCAGCCTGACAGTGGGGCTCGATGAAGAAGTCCGTTCCTGCCGGCCAGGAGACATTCTGACGGTGGAACGGGAGGTCCGCCACGCCTTTTGGACTGACGAAGGCTGCATCATCGAGGAGATCTCCTCGACCCACTACAAAGACGATTCCTATTACCTTGACCCCGCAATCGGAGCCAACCCGGACCGGAAGACCTACGTGACCCACTTCTTCGGCTGAGGGATTGACATGAAGCTCTCCGATCTCGTGATGGACCACCTTGCCACGGCAGGGGTGCGGGATGTATTCCTGCTGCCCGGCGGAGGCTGCATGCATCTGGTGGACTCGCTGGGCAAGCATCCCCTGCTCCGGTTCACCTGCACCCTGCATGAGCAGGGAGCGGCCGTGGCGGCTGATGCCTACGCCCAGTACACCGGTCAACTCGGGGTGGCTCTGGTTACCACGGGCCCCGGGGGCACCAACGCTCTTACCGGAGTCGCGGCAGCGTGGCTGGATTCCACACCTTGCCTGTTCCTCTCCGGGCAGGTGAAACGGGCGGACCTCGCCAAAGGACGTGGGGTGCGCCAGCTCGGCTTCCAGGAGATCGACATCGTCTCCATGGCCCGTCCCATCACGAAGTACGCGGTCACCGTGGAGGATCCCACCACGATCCGCTACCACCTGGAAAAGGCCATCCACCTGGCATGTACCGGGCGACCAGGGCCGGTCTGGATCGACCTTCCCCTGGATGTCCAGGCTGCGGTGATCGACCCTTCTAGCCTTCCTGGCTACGTACCAGAAGAGGTGGCGAGCCCTGAGCCTTCCCTGGATATGACCCGTGCTATCGAGGCCATGGTGGCCTCGCTTCTGGTTTCAGAGCGGCCTGTGCTCCTCGTTGGCAACGGCGTGCGTCTGGCCTCTGCCCTTCCAGAACTCCAGTCCCTGGTAGAGCAGTTGCCGGTTCCAGTGCTGACCACTTGGAAAGCCGCCGACTTCCTGCCGGAGAACCATCCCCATTACGCGGGGAGACCCGGCGCATCTGGTCAGCGGGGGGCCAACTTTACTCAACAGAACAGTGACTGGCTGCTCAGCATTGGCGCCCGTCTGGACCATGGTCAGATCGCCTACATGCCCGAGTATTTCGCCCGGGGAGCCAAGAAGCTCCTGGTTGACATCGACCCGGGAGAACTCGCCAAGCTGGAAGCTGCGGGCCCAACCACTCTGGCGGCGGATGCTCTCGTGTTCCTGCGGGCTCTGTTGTATGAGCTGGAAGGAAAGCAGCTACCAGACTTCAGCCCTTGGCTTGCGAAAACCCAGGCCTGGAAGCGCGACTATCCGGTGTGCCTGCCGGAATACCGCGAGGCCGAAGGCCCTGTGAACAA
This sequence comes from Acidobacteriota bacterium, assembly GCA_043775845.1. Classification (GTDB taxonomy): domain Bacteria; phylum Acidobacteriota; class Holophagae; order Holophagales; family Holophagaceae; genus Geothrix. The sequence goes on along the minus strand of JAYVRY010000259.1, from coordinate 9,240 downwards.
CTACGCCTTGGTGGATGCCCTCTCTGACCTCCTGGGGGAGGGTGACCTGCTGGTACCGGGCAGTAGCGGTGCCTGCAGTGAGATCACCCACCAGGCCTGGAGGGTCCAACGTGGGCTGCGCATCCTCAACAGCCAGGGGCTGGGACCAATGGGCTTCGGCCCGCCAGCGGCTCTCGGTGCCTGTTTGGCCAGCGGGGGCAAGCGGACAGTCTGCCTGGATGGTGATGGAGGCTTCCACATGAACCTCCAGGAACTGGAGACGATACGTCGCTTGAACCTACCAATCAAGTTCTTCGTCCTGGACAACCAGGGCTACGGGTCCATCCGCTCCTCCCAGAAGGCCCACTTCGCGGGGCGCCTTGTCGCCAGTGATGCCAGCAGTGGACTAACCCTTCCGGATACGGAGTCTGTGGTCAAAGCCTATGGCATCCCCACCGCCCGGCTCGAGTCCAACAGTGAACTGCTCGGAACAAAGCTCAAAGGGTTGCTGGAAGGGCCAGGCCCTCTGGTCTGTGTGGTAACCATCTCCCCGGACCAGGCGACCATGCCCCGGGCCGTCTCCTTCCAGCGTCCGGATGGGTCCATGGCCACCAAGCCCATGGAAGATCTGTTCCCATTCCTGGAGCGGGATGAATTCCGCGCCAACATGTTCATTCCTGACATCTGAACTTCCGGGAATCCTGTGCCCCCTTTGAACTGCAGACTCTGCGCCAGTCACATCCTAGTGGAACCGCGTTTCCGCCTTGGGAATGTGCCCCGTTCTGCCCAGGGCCTGCCCCTCGCTGCTGAACTGGACCTGGACACCGGGCAGGACCTGGATGTGTTCCAGTGCCAGGACTGCGGCCTCGTCCAACTGACCGGGGAACCCGTTCCCTACTATCGGGAGGTGATCACGGCGGCGGGTTGGTCGGGGAAGATGCTTGCGTTCCGGCAGGCCCAGGCCCAGGACCTGGTCGCACGTTTCGAGCTTCAGGACAAACGCATTCTGGAGGTGGGAACCGGCGAGGGCTATTTCCTGGACCTACTCTCAACCAGCGGGGCCCGGGGCGTAGGCTTGGAGGCTGGTCATGAATCCGTGGTCCGGGGCAGAGCCCAGGGGCGGCAGATCCTCGAGGGCTATCTGGACGGTGACACCCAGCTCCCAGGGGCTCCCTTCGATGGCTTCGTCTGCATCAACTTCCTGGAACACGCCCCGGATCCCCGAGGCTTCCTGAGGACCTTGCGTGACCAGCTGGTGCCTGGGGCACCGGGCCTGATAGAGGTCCCCAGCTTCGAGCACATGCTCGAGTGCGACCGTTTCTATGACTTCATACCGGATCACCTTTCCTACTTCACCGAGAAGACCCTGCGTCTCATCCTGGAGACCAGTGGCTTCGAGGTGCTGAGCTGCTCCCGCGTCTGGGAGGGGTACGACCTTGCGGCCCTTGTGAGGCGGCGCGAGTGTTGGGATGGGATGGGCTGGAAGGTAGACCTGAATGCCCTGGTCGCCGCCATCCGTGGCTTTCTAACCTTGCATGTGAACGAAGGCCGGAAAGCCGCGGTCTGGGGCGCCAGCCACCAGGCCCTCACCCTCCTGGCCCTGGCCCGCGCCCGTGAAGTCCGCTACCTCGTGGATTCAGCGCCCTTCAAGCAGGGGCGGTACACCCCTGTGATCCACACGCCCATTCATGGGCCAGCGATGCTTGACACGGATCCTGTGGACGCGGTGCTGGTGATGGCTGCGGGCTACTCCGACGAGGTGGTGCGGATCCTCCGTGAGGAGCGGGGCTTCCAGGGGATGGTGGCTGTTATTCGGGGGAATACCGTGGAAGTGGCGCCATGAGCGATTCCCTCGAGTCGCTGTTCAGCCTGGATGCAGAGGCTCGCATCCGCGAGGCTGGAAGCCCCTTTGACACCATGGTGGCTGGTGGCAGCCGGCCACTCGTCTTGTTTGGTGCGGGGCAGATGGGGCGCGCCGTTCACCGTGCGCTGCGTGACAAGCCAGTCAAGGTCATCGCCTACGCGGACAACAACCCAGACCGATGGGGGCTGATCATTGGGGGTGTCCCCGTTCTCTCCCCTACCGAGGCTGCCGAGGCCCATGGTCGCGAAGCAGTATTCGTGATCACGTTTCAGGCGGGCGCCGAGATTCTGCAGGCTCAGGAAGACCGACTTTCCGGGATGGGGGTCCAGAGGCTCTGCCCCTTCCCGTATCTGCTACGCCGGTGGCCCGAAACATGTGGCTGGCCTCCCGGGGTGCCGGCTTTCTACGGGGAGCACCGGAAGGAGTTGGAGGCCACTCTTCGGCTGTTCTCGGATGCAGCCTCCCGGCAGCAGTTCCTCGGCCACCTGCGCTGGCGAATGGTGCGCGAGCAGGAGGCCCTCCCTGAAGGCAGCCCCAGGGACCAGTATTTCTGTCCCGGACTCGTCCGCCTAAGGTCGGATGAGTGTTTCGTGGACGGCGGGGCTTTCGATGGCGATACCCTCAGGTCCTTTCTCCGCGATCGGGGCGAGGCCTTTGGCCGTGTGCACGCATTCGAGCCTGACCCCGCCAGCCACAAGGCACTGCAGGCCTTCGTAGCGGGCCTGACCCCGGCTATCAAATCGCGCATCCACACCTATGGGGCCGCCCTGGCTGCCAAGGCCGGTACAGCTCACATTGAGGCCCAGGGGGATCATTTGAGTACTCTGGGAGAGCATGGCGTATCGGTGCCATCTCTCTGTGTGGATGGACTTCCCCAGGACCTGCCAGTCTCCTTCATCAAGCTGGATCTGGAAGGGGCCGAGCGGGGCGCATTGGAGGGCTGCCGGGAAACACTGCGAAGCCACCGGCCCCTCGTTGCGGTGGCGGTGTACCACCATCCCGGGGATCTGTTCGAGCTGCCCCTGATGCTTTCGGGATTGTGCCGGAACTATCGCTTCCACCTCCGGACCCACAACCGCTACGGGCTGGACACAGTGTTGTATGCGATCCCGGAGGAGCGCGGTGGCTGATCCCCGAGAGACAGCGCGAATGGACCTCTTCTTCGACCTCGACGGAACGCTCATCGATTCGGCCGATGCCATCCTCAGCAGCTTCGCCGCCGCCCTGGGCCAAGGCGGCCTCATCCCGGCCGTTCCCCTGGATCGGTCCCTCATCGGTCCACCGCTGCGTCAGACGCTAAAGCGCCTCGCCGGCAGCGAAGACTCTGACATGCTGGACAGGCTGGCTCATGCATTCAAGAATCACTACGACGGCGCAGGCTCCCTGGAGACGCATGCTTACCCTGGAGTGCTCGAATCCCTACACCTATGGGCCTCGGAGGGCCACCATCTCTACATCGTCACAAACAAGCGTCTCGTGCCAACCATGGCCATCCTTCGGAACCTGGACCTAGTCCCACTGTTCAGCGGCATCCACACGCTAGATGAGACGATCCCGCCAGCCGCTTCCAAAGGGGATCTGGTCGCAAGGATCCTGGCCAGTCATGGTTCTCTGTTGCGTAGACGACTCCTGGTGGGGGACAGCGCGGATGATGGGCGGGCGGCCCAGGCCAATGGGCTCCCCTTCATTTTCGCCGAGTACGGCTACGGTAGTCTCGCTGGTCAGGACATGCCGGTCGCAGCGACGATCCGGGCCATCGAGGAACTGGGTTCCCACCTCGGCGGTTCCGGGCGATCACCTCAGCTACTCTGAAGGTCGACCGGCCCGAGGAAACCCATGAAGCTCATTAGCATCTCTACGCCCTGCTTCAATGAAGAGGGAAACGTTGAAGTCCTCAGGAACAGGATCGATGCAGTCTTTCGGGAGCTGCCGCAGTACCAGTACGAGCTCATCTTCATCGACAACCACTCCACCGACGGCACCGTGGCGCGGATCAAGGACATGGCCGCTCAGGATAAGCGCGTGAAGCTCATCGTCAATGCCCGGAACTTCGGGCAGATCCGCTCGCCTTACCACGCCCTGCTCCAGGCCCGAGGCGATGCGGTGATCAACATGTGTTCCGACCTTCAGGATCCACCGGAGCTCATCCGCGTGTTTCTCGAGAAGTGGGAGGCGGGCCATCGCATCGTGGTGGGCGTCAAGGCCCAGAGCAAGGAATCACGGGCCATGTGGATGGTACGACGATTCTACTACTGGCTGCTCTTCAAGATCGCCGATGTGCGGGTGGTACAGAATTTTACGGGCTTTGGGCTCTATGATCAGCGAGTGGTGGAACTCATCCGGGACCTAGATGACCCCTACCCATATTTCCGGGGGATCATCGCTGAGCTCGGCTTCGAGCCGGCTGAGATCCCCTATGTGCAGCCACTGCGGGAGCGGGGCTTCACCAAAAACAATTTCTACACGCTCTACGACATGGCGATGCTGGGGATCACGAGCCATTCAAAGGTTCCCCTGCGCCTAGCCACCATGGCGGGCTTCTTTTTGGGGTTCATCAGCCTGCTAATTTCCCTGGCCTACCTGTTTCTGAAGCTGATCTTCTGGAACAGCTTCAGCCTAGGCATGGCCCCGGTTGTGATTGGCGTGTTCTTCTTCGGGTCGATCCAACTCTTTTTCATCGGACTGCTAGGCGAGTATGTGGCTTCGATCCACACACAGGTTATGAATCGGCCCCACGTGATCGAGCAGGAACGGGTGAATTTTGACGAGTGAGCCGCTACCGTCCTGGCCCTCCCGGCTGAAGGAGGCTTGGCAGAGCCGCGAGACCTTTCGGTTTTTGGTGATCGGGGCCTACAACACAGCCTTCAGTTACGCTGCGTTTGCGGGGATATATCTATTGCTCCACACTCGAGTGCACTACTTGGCCATCGTAGTCATCGCTCATGTCCTGGCGATCACCAACTCCTTTTTCGGGCACAAGTTCCTGACCTTCCGGGCAGAGGGCCATCTGCTCGCGGACTACCTACGTTTCAATTTAACAAACCTTGGTGCCGTGGTTGTGGGACTGGTCGGAATGCCATTGATGGTGGAGGTTGGCCATCTGCATCCACTGGTGAGTCAGGCCGCGCTGATCGCCCTGACCATGGTGGGGACCTATGTCCTTCACAAGCGTGTGTCCTTTCGCCGTTCCTGAGGAGGAGCTAAGGGATTTGAGCGAGCAATTCCTTGGCCCCTCGATGCTTCGGGTCGAGCTTGAGGGCCTCTTGTGCCGCGCGCTTGGCTTCGTCCTTCCGCCCAAGAGCCAGGAGGATCTGGCCTTTGCGCCACCAGGCGCCGGGGTAGCCGGAGGAGCCGCCTTCGAGGGGTTCGCGGAGCACCTGCTCCAGGGAGATTAGTCCTTCCTTCTGATGAAGGCCGCTGGCGGCGGCCACCTTGCCCAGTTGCAGACGCAGCAGGCTGGGGGCGTCCACGACCTTTAGGTGTTCTTGCAGGATGGTCCAGGCGGTTTCGGGCTGGCCGGCGTGCAGGTAGGCGTCGCTGATGGCGATGACGCCTCGGGCGTGGTTTTTGATGCCCGGCAGCAGGCGGGGCGCCTCGGCCAGCAACCGGGCATTCTTTCCGGCCTCGCCCAGGGCTTTCTTGGCGGGGCGACGATCGAGGGCGTCGAGCCATTGGCCCACCACCTCGGGATCCTGCGGCGCCTTGGCCAGGGCTCTTCCGAAATGGGTCTCGGCCTCGGGCCACTGCTCTTCTTCCGCGAGGATGAGGGCCTGGAGCAGATCGCCTCGGGCCGGGGCGATGGTTCGCAGCCGCTCGGCGCACTTCAGGGCTTTCCGGGTGGAGCCGCCGAGCAGGCCCGGCAGCATCTCGTAGGCCAGACCCAGGCTCATCCAGGCCGTGGTCAGGGTGGGATCTGCTTCGGTGGCAGCACGGAGATCGTCCATGGCACCGAGGGCTCCACGGAGGCTGCCCAGATCGCGTTGTTTGATGGCCTCGCCAGCTCGTGCAAGGCCTCGGGCGAGGAGTCCGTCCGCCAAGGTGGGTTTCAACGCGAGGGCACGGTCTGCGGCGATCCGGGCTTCACCAAAGCGCAGGAGGCTCGACAGGGCCTGGGATTTGGCGGCCCAGGTCTGGGCCTCGTTGGGATTCTGGAGCAGCCTTTGCTCGGCCTCCGCCAGCACCTTGAGGTAGCGCCCAGCATCCAGGTCAGCGCGAAAGGGCGCCGTCTGAGCCTGAACCAGAGCGGGCTGGATGAAGGGGGCAGGGAGGATCACGAAGGCCTCTGAAAACGTCAGCAGGACAGGATTAACAGGTTTGAGGGAAGGGACAAACATGATTCGAGCAGGATTCGAGCAGGAGTCTATCCTGACCTCGGGTATGGCGCTGGGATGCCCTCCTGATGTATCCTAAGTGATTGTCCGGACACGACTCTGGAGGAGATCGCATGGTGGCCAAGGGTGGAATATTGGAGGGCAAACGGGGCTTGATTATTGGCGTGGCCAACAAGCGATCCATTGCCTGGGGCATTGCCCAGAAGGTTTCTGAAGCCGGCGCCCAGCTCTGCCTCACCTACCAGAACGAGCGGCTCGGGGAGAATGTCCGCGACTTGGCTTCCGAACTGAAGAATCCCCTTCTGCAGATGATGGATGTGGGCAGTGACAGCCAGATCGTCATGGCCTTCGACGAGATCCGCAAGAAGTGGGGCAAGATCGACTTCCTGGTGCATTCCGTGGCCTACGCGCCCCGGCAAGCTCTGGAAGGGCGCTTCGTGGACACCAGCCGCGAGGACTTCCGCGTGGCCCATGACATCAGTGCCTATTCCCTGGCCGCCGTGTGCAAGGCGGCCCAGCCGCTCATGGCCGAAGGGGGCTCCGTCGTGGCCCTCAGCTACCTGGGCAGCACCCGTGTGGTCCCTGGCTACAACGTCATGGGTGTGGCCAAAGCCAGCCTGGAAGCCAGCGTGCGCTACCTCGCCTCAGATCTCGGGGAGCAGGGCATCCGCGTGAATGCCATCTCGGCCGGCCCCATCAAAACCCTGGCTGCTTCTGGCATTCCGGGCATCGGTTCCAAGCTCAAGCATCACCGCTCCGTCACGCCGCTGCAGAAGGACACTGACATCCTGGAAGTGGGCGATGCCGGCCTGTTCTTGCTGAGCGACATGGGCCGTGGTGTCACCGGTCAGGTCCTCTATGTGGACGGCGGTTTCAGCATCATGGCGGGGTGACCTTCTCTTCTCCGGGGGTTCCACGCTCCGCTGCGCTGCGCGAACACCCCCGGGCCCCCGCGCTCGGCCCGGCAGAGCCGGGCCTCGCTTGAATGTCCTCCGGGGGTTCCACGCTCCGCTGGGCTGCGCGAGCATCCCCGGGCCCCCGCGCTCGGCCCGGCAGAGCCGGGCCTCGCTTGAACGCGCCACCGAAGGCCGTTTCGAGCGGAGGGCGCTGCTGCGCCATAGCACGAACATGCCAGGCCTCTGTCGACCAGCCAGTTCTCAGTGTCCTCGCGGTTCTCTGCGCCCTCTGCGTTCCCGTTTTTCAGAGCCTCAGAGCCTCAGTGCTTCGGCGCTTCGGGCTTGGTCTGGCCGGGGTTGGCTTCAGTCTTTTTCTCTTTTTCCCTGGGCTGGGCCTTCTGACGCTTGGATTCGGCGGCTTCGGTGGCGGCCGAGACCACGATGATGGAAATTCGGCGGTTCTGCGGATCCTTGGCGTCCTTGCCTTCGAGGGGAATGGTGTCGGCGTAGCCGGTGACACGGCGCACCTGGCCCGGGCGCAGCCCTCCCGCAGCGGCTTCCATCACCCGGCGGGCGGCGTTGGCCCGTTCGGCGCTCAGCTCCCAGTTGGTGTAGGCCTTGTTGCTGTACTGCTGGCTGTCGGTGTGCCCCCCGATCACCACGCGGTTGGGCAGCTTGCCGAGCTCCTTGGCGATTTCCTTGAGGATGGACAGGGTGTAGCTCTTCAGGGTGGCGCTGCCGGAATCGAAGAGCACCTGGGCGGCCTTGTCCTGCACCTGGATGCGCAGGCCCTCGTCGGTGAAGTCCATGCTGATCTGATCCTGGAAGGCCTGAAGCAGTTCGTCCTGCTGGAAGGCCTTCTCGATGGCTTCGGCGGTGGCCTCCATGACCTGGTGCTCTTCGGTGGCCGCCCCGGGCGACTCTCCGGCGTTATCGGAGCCACCATCCACGTCGGGGCCCGGGGCCATGCCGCGTCCGCCCGGGAGAATCCCCTTCCCGTGGTTGGCCAGGATCTCCTTGCCCCGCTCGCTGTTGAAGAAGTTAGCGTCCTGGAACATGCCGGCGATACCTGCCTTGGTGTTGGCATTGGCGCTGCTAAGCAGCCACATCAACAGGAAGAAGGCCATCATGGCCGTCACCAGATCGGCATAGGCCACCTTCCAGGCCCCGCCATGGGCGGCAGCGTGGCCACCCTTCTTCTTGACGAATTTGACTTTGACTTCGGTAGGTTGGTCAGCCATGACCCGTCACCGCGGCTTGATCTGCCGAACCACTTCCTCCAATTCGCCCGAGCCCGGGCGTTCATTGGAGGGAATGTTGCGCCGGGCGAACTCCACAGCCGTGATGGGGGCGGCGCCGTTGCCGAAGCTGGTGAGGCCGGAACGGATGCAGTTGAAGTAGTAGGCCTCGACCGCATTCACGGCGTCGATGTTCTTGGCCAGAGGCTGGAAGACACCATAGGCCAGGAGGATGCCCAGGAAGGTGCCCACCAGGGCCGCGCCCACCTTGGCGCCAATGATGTTGGGGGGCTGATCCAGGAAGCCCATGGTGATCACCACGCCCATGACGCAGGCCACGATGCCGAAGGCGGGGAAGGCGTCGGCCAGGTTGCCCATGGCGGTGCCCGGGGCGGCGTTCTCGGCATGGTGGACATCCAGATCGGCATCCATGACCAGGTCGATTTCATCCATTTTGGCGCTGCCATTGATGAGCAGCTTCATGGAGTCGCAAAAGAAGTCCATGGCGTGGTGGTTATGCGTGAAGGTGGGGTATTTCTTGAAGATCGCGGAATTGTGGGGGTCGTTGACATCTTGTTCCAGAGCCAGCAGCCCACCCTTCTTGATGTTCACGTAGACCTCGTACTGCATCATGAGGACTTCCATGTACACGGGCTTGGTGTAGGGGCTGCCCTTGAGCGGCTTCATGATGTCGGCGGCCACCCGCTTGATGACGTTCAGGGGGTTGGCGGCCAGGAAGGCGCCGGCGCCGGCGCCAAAAATGATGAGGCCTTCCGCAGGCAGAGGGTGCAGAAGGGTGGGTATGCTGCCGCCCTCCATCAGGTAACCCCCGATGACCGCGCCAAAGACCACCACCAGGCCGATGATGAAAAACATGCTGCAGCTCCTGCCGATAGCATCGGCCCGGTGGGGCCGATGCTGAATTCTGGCGC
>JAYVRY010000258.1:0-13336 GCA_043775845.1 Acidobacteriota bacterium | reverse complement strand
CAGCAGGGGCCTTGTCATGGGTGTGTTGCCTCAGTCTTCAGCCACCGCGAAGGCAGGAGCCGCATCCACCTCTTCCGGGGCGGGAGCGAACTCGTCTGCCGTTCTCCAACCCCAGGCGCCGATGACAGCCTTGAAGGTGAAGAGGATGACGGCGAGGGCACCGATGCCAAAGAGCACGTCGCCGGGCATGCGCAGCCAGGTGAAGGTGCGCATGAGGGGGCTTTGCACCACCTCGGCGCTGCGGGCATACCAGGTGCCATGTTCGAGGCTCTGGGCAATCTGGTAGAAGCCACTGGGGATCAGCGACATTACCAGCATCAGCACCAGACCGATGTTCAGGCCCCAGAAGCCCACCTTCAGATACTTCTCGTCCCAGGCCTTGTTGGGGGTCATGCCGCGCAGGGCGAAGAGCATGAGCGAAATGGCGAGGAAGCCATAGACGCCGAAGAGTGCAGAGTGGCTGTGGATGGGCGTGGTGTTAAGGCCCTGGCCGAAGTAGAGCACTGAGGGCGGATTGATGAGCATGCCGAAGACACCGGCGCCGATGAGGTTCCAGAAGCACACGGCCGCGAAGAACTTGAAGGGCCACTCGTAGCCGCTGCCGATGGCCTTGCCGGCCTTGAGGCTCATGGCGATTTCGAAGCCCACGATGGTAAGGGGCACGATTTCCAGGGCGCTGAACACGGAACCCAGGGCCGAGATGGAGGCAGGCGAACCCGTGTAGTAGAGGTGGTGGAAGGTGCCGATGACACCGCTGCCCAGGAAGAGGCCCATGGAGGTGCTCACGGCGCGCAGGGCGGTGCTTTCGCGCAGCAGGCCCATGCGGGTCGATAGCAGCGCGATGGCCACAGTGGCGAAGACTTCGAAGAACCCTTCCACCCAGAGGTGAACCACCCACCAGCGCCAGTATTCAGCCAGGGCGACATGGGTCTCACGGGTGTACATGAAGCCCGCGGAGTAGAAGAGCGGGATGGCGACGGCCGATAGCACGAAGAGCTTGAGCAGGCCGAGACGGCCTTTTTCGCCCTTGAGAGCTGGGAGCAGGGCACGGAAGACCAGCACCAGCCAAATGAGCATTCCCGCCGTGAGCAGGATCTGCCAGAGGCGGCCCAGTTCGACATACTCGTAGCCCTGGTGGCCCAGCATGAAGGAGCCCGAGAGCTTGCCCACGATGGCCTGATGAGCGCCCGCGAGCGCGCCCACCACCACCACCACGAGGGCGGCCAGCAGGCCCGCCACGCCCAACCACTGCCCCTTGGGCTCCTTGGCGCTCAGCTTGGGCCCCAGGTAGAGGCCCGTGGCCAGCCAGCAGGTGGCGATCCAGAAGACGGCCAGCTGCAGGTGCCAGGTGCGGGAGGCCGCGTAGGGCAGGATGTGGGAGAGGTCGATGCCGTAAAGACCGTTGCCTTCGACCGCGTCATGGGCCGTCAAGACCCCCATCCCGATCTGCACCAGGAACAGGGCCATGGCCACGGCGAAGTAGAGGGCCGACCAGCGCTGGCTCGGTGTGGCAGGCGCCGCCGGAATGGCCTGGGGCGCGGGGAATTCCTCGGCGGGCTGGCTGGCGTGATGCCAGATCATAAGACCCACGCCCAGGATCAGCAGGATGATGGAGAGGATGCTCCACAGGTGGCTGATGGGGGTGATGGTGTTGCCCACCAGGGGTTCCTGGGGCCAGTTCTGGGTGTAGCTGTGGTCCATGCCGGGGCGGCGGGCCGCAGCAGTCCAGGCCGTCCAGAGCCAGAAGTCGGCGACGCGCTCGCCTTCCTGCATCGTGGGAATCCAGCGGGCGGGAATGGCGGAGCCCTTGTCGCCCTCGACCGCGATCTTCGCCAGTTCGGTGCGGGTCTTCAGGTAGGCGGCGGCCTGGGCTGCACCGAGGGTCAGTGTGTCGGTGGAAGTTTCATACTTGTTATTCTGGAATATGGCGATGGTACCGGCCTTGGCATCCGCAGCCGAACCACCCTGCCCCTTCACCCCTTCCAGGGTGTGCGAAGCCCACTGGTGCAGCGCCTTGGCGGTCCAGTCCGGCGCCAGGTAGGCCCCGTGGCCCCAAATGGAACCGATGTGTTGACCGCCATGGCCCAGGTAGCTGACCTGGCCTTCGAGGATCTGGCCAGGGGCCACCAGCACGGTGCCGTCCTCGGCCACCACCCGCTGCGGAATGGGGGGCTTGTTCTGGGCGATCTGCCGCCCACCCAAGCCCAGCACGCCAAAGCCCGCGAGGAGCACCAGCAACACCAGCCACCATCGTGCCTTCATGTGAAACCTCCATCAGGGCGGATCTGCTCGCCAGGAAGCAGTGTTTCACAATTTGCCTTATTTAGGACCAACTATTCTTAATTGTGACGCTCACCACGGAACCCCCGTTCCTCCAGGTAGCCCACCTCCTGGCAAAACCACTGGCCTCCAAGACCGAATTCCAAGTACCTTGGGCGTAGCTCTCCTGATCTCTTGAAAGGGATTCTTCGTCCATGGCCCATCCTGCGCTTCTGCCCGTCGTCCTCACGTGCAACACGGACCTGCGCTTCATCGACCTGATCCAGGTGGTGGGCGCCGAGTTCCTCAAGCACCTCAGCTTCACCCAGGAAGACGGCGAGCGCCTCTGGCTGGCCATTCAGGAAGGCATTGCCAACGCCATGCGGCATGGCAACAAACTGCAGAAGGACAAGCCCGTGAAGGTGACCTTCACGCCATGGCTGGATCGCTTCGAGATTCGCATCGAGGATCGGGGCCCCGGCGTGGACCTGGATGCTCTGCCGGATCCAAACCTTCCCGAAAACCTTCTCAAACCCGGTGGCCGGGGCGTCTTTTTCATGCGCCAGGTCATGGATGAAGTCCTCATGGAGCGCACGCCCACAGGCTCGACCCTGGTGCTGGTGAAGGCCCGCAGGGTCCGCGAAGCCCACGCTTGAGGCCAGACAGCTGATCTATTCCTTCGGCGTTTCCACGCGATGGGCGCCGTAGATGCCGCGATGCCCGACCAGGATGTAGGCGGGAAAGCAGATGAGGGCGAGAGGTGGCAGGAAGGCCGCCCCGAACAGCTCCGCGCCCAGCAGCAGAGAGGCAATGGGGGTGTTGCTGGCGGTGGCAAAAACCGCCGCGAAACCCAAGGCACCGAGGTAGGGCACGGGCACACCCAACAGCGGGGCGCAGGCCGCCCCAAGCAAGGCGCCGATGGCGAAGAGGGGCGTCACCTCGCCCCCTTTGAAGCCAAAGCCCAGTGCCACCACCGTGAACAGGAACTTGGCCGCGAAGGCCCAGGATGGGACTGGGCCGACACCCATCAATACAGGCTGGAACCAGACCGTTCCCAGGTTCAGGAAATCCGACCGGCGGAAGAGTAGCACCAATCCGAGGATGAGAAGCCCACCCAGGAACGGGCGAAGCAGAGGATGGGGCACCCGTTGCCGTACCCACCGGGCCAGGCCCTGGCTGGCTTCTGAAAAGCCTCCCGCCACCACCGCGACCGGCAGGGCGAAGGCCAGCAGCTTCAGGCCCAGGCCGGCGCTCCACGGCAGAGTCTCCACCAGGAACCGAGCATGCGGCGCACCCAGGCCGCGACACACCCAGTCGCCCACGAAGGAGGCCGCGCCACAGATGATCAAGCCCTCGTAGTGGAGCTTGCCGATGGCGATGACCTCCACGCCGAAGATGGCACCCGCCACCGGTGTTCCAAAGAGCGACCCGAAGCCACCGGCAACTCCCGCCATGAGCAGCAGACGCTGCCGGGATTCCGTGATGTGAAGCCAGCCTCCCAACCGGGTTCCACGCAGCTTGCCGAGACTCCGCGCCAGGCTGGCGCCCATCTGCACGGCGGTGCCTTCCCGGCCCACGGAAGCACCCCCCAGGTGGGAGAGCAGCGTCCCAGCCAGCACCAGCGGTGCCATCCGCGAAGGCACCCGGCCTTGGAAATCAATCACTTCATCCAGCACCAGCCGGTTGCCCGCTTCGGCGGCCTGTCCGAAGCGATGGTACAACCAGGCCGAGATCAGGCCGAAGACCGGCAGCAGCCACAGCAGCCAGAGATGCGATTCCCGCAGGTGAATCACCCGATCCAGCAGCCAAAGAAAGGCGCCGGAGGCGAGGCCCGCCAGAAGGCCCACCAGCGAGCCCGCGAGCACATCCCACACCGTGAATCCAGCTCGCCTGAGACTGTCCATGCCTACGCCCTCCCGGAAGAAAACCGTAGGCGCCATCAGCTCGAGGAGCGGTTATAGGGCGGACACCATCGCCAGAATGCTTTGATCCTACCGGATTTCCGGTCCACGAGCGCCCTGGCCCTCACTTGACCAGCTGCCCGGCAGTCACGAAACGCACCTGTCCCTTTGTGCGTGGCACGAGTTTCTCCAGGGCCTCGACCGTCTCGGGGTAGATGTGCCCGATGATCAACACGAAGCCTTCCTTCTCCGCCAGCTTGAGCGCCCGCTCCCACTGTTTCTCCATCTCGGGGAAGGCCTTGTCGTCATCCAGGAAGACGCGGCGCTGGACGGCGGGAACGCCCATCTGCTCGGCCACATCGCAGGCCACGCTGTCCTTCTCGGTGCGGCTATCCACGAAGAAATACTTTCGGGCCTTGATCTCCTGTAACACCCAGCCCATGCGCGTGCGGTCGGGCGTGATGCGGCTGCCCATGTGATTGTTCACGCCCACGCGATGGGGGATCTCGTCCAACGCCAGGCGCACCCGGCGACGGGCCTCGGCTTCCTGCAGGTTGAAGAGGATGGCGTAGGGTCCTGGATCGCGGCCGGGGCCGGGGTAGCCGATGGGTTCCATGGGCAAGTGCAGCATCACTTCCTTGCCCAGCCGATACGCGATATCCGCGCTTTCCCGCGTGTGTTCCTGATAGGGCAGCACGGCCACGCTGAAGGGAATGGGCAGGCTGCAGAGCCGCGTCACCAGTTCGGGCTGCATGTAGCCCAGGTCGTCGATGACGAGGGCGAAGCGGGGGAGGTTCTTTTCAGGGTTGGAGCCCTGCGGCTTGGCCGCTTCAGCACCCTGCGGCTTGGCCGCTTCTGCCCCCTGCGGCTTGGCCGCTTCGGCACCCTGCGGCTTGGCCGCTTCGGCATTGGCCTTCGCCTTTGGCTCAGCCTGTTTTTTTTCTGGTTTCTTGGACTCAGGTTTAGGGGTTGTTTCCCGCTTCGCCGGGGACACGCGCCGGTCGCAGCCCTGCTGGCCCAGCAGCAGCCCTGCTCCCAAGCCCAGCAGCAGCATGAGTAGGGCCCAGCCCACGAGGGCCAGGGTCGAGGTGCTCTTTCCCTTTCCTCGGGCCAAACTAGGAGGCCTTGGCCGGGGCTACGGCAGGCGCCGGAGTCTGCAGGGCAGTCAGCACGCGGGCCAGCGCATCTTCCGAGTCGGCCATGCGCAGGATCTGATCCGGAACCACACCCTGGCGATCCAGTTTCTCGCCACCCAATCCAAGCCACCGTTTGGAGACCAGCTCCACGGCGCCACCCTGCTTGAGGGCAAAGCGGAACCGCTCCACTCCCAGGCCTGGCGTGCGCTCGCCGAGCGTCTTCGCGCCCCCCTTCTTGAGGCAGGAGGCCAAGACTTCCGGCGCTCCCAGCGTGGCTCGTCCCAGTAGAAGCGCCAGTCGCGTGAAGGGAGTGCCAGCACCGACCACGGCCACCTCCCGATCCAGCTTCCCCGCTTCCTGAAGGGTGGCAAAGGCCCCCTTGGAGCCCAGGAAACCGGCGACTGCGGCCGCTTCATCCATGGAGCCCTTCTGGCACTGCCGGAGATCCAGTACTAAGGTCTGATTGCGATCAATGGTGGCCAACGTCTTCTTCAGCTCTTCAGCCCGGCCAGGCAGGAGATCGGGAAGGGAGACCATTAACGCCGCCTGCCCCTGTTTGACCGCCACCACACCTGGTGCGATCCGCTGGCGCTGCACGGTGGTCTTGGTGAGATCACCCGTGGCGTTGTAGCGGTAGAGATCCAACGCAGAGCCTTCGGGCCCGCGCAGTTTCCGCTCCAGCGACCAGGCGCTGAGCCGGCCCACGGAATCGCCATCCACCTTGCGGATCACATCCCCAGCCTGGATGCCCGCCTTGGCGGCAGGACCACCCGGCGTCACAGCCAGCACGGTGGCGTAGATGGCGCCCCGCTTGATGACCTGCAAACCGGCCTCCGCAGGACCGGGATCAGGCAGCCGCACTTCCTCGGCAGTCAGATAGGCATTCAAGGGGTGGGAGCGCTCCAGCACGGCCTGCACACCGCCGGAGACGACCTTTTCCATGTCGGGAGCGTCGACGTAGTTCTGCTGAACCAGTGACAACACATCCTGGATGTCGGACAACCCCGCCAGGGGATCCTGAGGCGCCGCCTTGGCGCCTGCCTTGGGCTGCACTTTCGGCGGGGTGCCCACCTGGAGCACCGGCATGGTGAAAGCGGCCACTAGAGGAAGTGACAGAACCGAGAGCCAGGTGCGAGCGTGCATGGAAACAGTCTACGAGGAAACTGCCGCCCAGCCCTCAGCTATCAGCCATGGGTTAAGACGAGGTTAGGCCTTCAGGTCCAGGGTGGCCTTGGTCAGCTCTTCGGATGTCTTGAGCACCTTGAGATTCGCGCGGTACAGCACGTCGAAGCTCATGCCCTGCACGGTTTCGGTAGCCAGATCCACATTCGAGGTGCCGGGGCCGGCGGGTGTCGGGTCTTCAGAGACCCCCGACACCCGCACCCCCCCCGAGGCTTCAGCCACCAGGTCGACGCGCTTAGCCTTAAATCCGTCCGACTGCTGGTTGGCCACGTTGTTGGCTTGCACAGCCAATCCCGCACTGGCAGCGCGGAGACCGGAGAGAGCAAACCCGACAACGTCCATGGGGGTTCTATCGGCAGACCCTCAAGTGGACTTGATAAAAAAGTTCGTGGAAATTAACCCTGCTTGAACCAGTTGCTGCCGGATTGGAACCCCTTCTGTTTGGTCGCCATCTGGGCATGTCGGGCCAGGGCCAGGTCGATGAGGCGAGTCAGCAGCTCCGAGTAAGCCACGCCGCTGGCGGCCATCATCTTGGGATACATGGAAATGCTTGTGAATCCGGGAATGAAGTTCAATTCATTGAGGAAGACGCGACCCGTCAGGCGCTCGAGGAAGAAGTCCACCCGGGCCATGCCGTAGCCATCCGATGCCGCGAAGGCTTTGGCCGCCAGGTTGCGGACCAGGTCCGCCACGTCATCGGGGATCTGGGCAGGAATCTCCGTGCGACTCTTGCCGTGCAGGTATTTGTCTTCGAAGGTGTAGAACTCGTCCGCCACGATCACTTCCCCCGGCTTGGACACCTGGGGTTCGTCGCCCCCCAACACGGCCACTTCAATTTCTCGAATATCGAGCCCCTGCTCCACCAGTACGCGCCGATCAAAAGTGAAGGCCCTGTTCAGCGCGGCGGGCAGGTCCTCCGTACGCTTCACCTTTTCCACGCCGATGCTGCTACCCAGGTTGGCGGGCTTCACGAAGAGGGGGAGGCCCAGCTTGCCACATTCCGTCAAACAGACCGAAGGCTGGCGCCTCCAGCGTTCTTCGGTGAGCCCCACGTAGGGAACCACGGGGAGGCCCTCCGATTCCCACAGCCGCTTGGTGATCCACTTGTCCATGCCAGCCGCCATGGCCAGCAGTCCCGCGCCGGTATAGGGTCGGTGTAGCAGTTCCAGATAGCCCTGGATCTGGCCATCCTCGCCTCCTGCGCCATGCAGCGCGTTGAAGAAGATATCCGGCAGAGGGGTTCCCTCGGCCCCCTTCTCCACAGGCAGGAAGGGATGAGCGCTCCGTTCTGGCAACTCACCGGCTGCCAGCCGCGCAAAGGGATCGCCGGTGACGGCCAAGACCCCGTTGCGAGCAATGCCCATGGGCCGCACGGTAAAACGCACCGGGTCCAGGTGTTCCGCGATGGCTCGTGCGGTGACGATGGAAACTTCGTGCTCGGGGGATTCCCCACCGAAGAGAAGGCCGACGCTTTGGGGTTCGCTCATGGCCCCACTTTAGCATTTGGTCACACTTCGCCCGGAGGGCCACGAAGCGGCTTGATTCAATTTAAGAATTGTTGATTATTTTACTAAGTTAATCCCCCAATGGGGGCCCAACCAGGGGCATGGCCATGAGCGAACTCATCAACAACCGGGAATACCGAATCGCCTCCCTCAAGGAGATCATCCTGCACCTCCACCGGGGCGAGGCCCCGGACCAGGTAAAGGGGCGGCTCAGTCACCTGATCGGCGAGGTGGAACCCGGCGAGATCGCCGCCATGGAACAGCAGCTCATGGCCGATGGCATGAGCCCGGACGAGGTGAAGTCCATGTGCGACCTCCATGCGGAAGTCCTGCAGGACACCCTGGCCCAGCCCAGGGTCCCCCGGGAACTGCCGCCGGGACACCCCGTGGATACCCTCCGACGGGAAAACCGCGCCATCGAGGCCGCCATTGCCCCCGCAAGGGATTGCATCAAGGCCCTGGAAGCCCAGGAGGACAGCGTCTATCCCACTTCCGAGCGCCTGGCGACGCTGGGGGCTTTCAATGTCCTCATGGACGTCGAAAAGCACTACCAGCGCAAGGAGAATCTGGTCTTCTCCATTTTGGAACGCCACGGCACCTCGGGCCCTTCCAAGGTCATGTGGGCCAAAGATGACGAGGTGCGCGAACTTCTCAAGGGCGCCATTCAGGTGCTGCGCGAAGAGGCCCTCAGCGGAGCCGAGCTCAAAATCCTCGTCCCCACGGTGTTGCGACCTGCCCTGGCAGCCCTGGAGGGCATGATCTACAAAGAGGAGAACATCCTCCTGCCCATGGTGCTGGAAATGTTCACTGAAGAAGAGTGGGGCGAAGTCTTCGAGGAAAGTCCCCGCTATGGCTGGTGCCTGGTGGAACCCGCCACTGGCTACACGGCACCCCTGCCCCTGGTGCCCCGGGAGACCATCCAACTGCCCGCCTCCACCGCCGTGGCCTTTCCCAGTGGCTCGCTCAGCTTTCAGCAGCTCATCGGCATCTTTTCTTCCCTGCCCGTGGACATCACCTTCGTGGATGCGGACGACCGTGTGGCTTTCTTCAGCGAAGGCCCTGATCGGGTCTTCGCCCGCAGCCGGACCATCCTGGGTCGCGAGGTGAAGCACTGCCATCCCCCCAAGAGCGTAGATGTGGTGGAGCGAATCGTGGGCGACTTCCGCGCGGGCAGACAGAGCGTGGCGGAGTTCTGGATTCAGATGCAGGGGAAATTCGTCCACATCCGCTACTTCGCCGTACGGGATGAGGCCGGAACGTATCTGGGTACCCTGGAGGTGACTCAGGACCTCACCCGGTTGCGCGCCCTCGAAGGGGATCGCCGCCTGCTGGAATACGACGCCCCTGCACAGGCCTGAGGCCCCCATGCCCATCACGCCCGAAACCAAGATCGGCGAATTCCTGGAGGCCCATCCTGAGCTGCAGGAGGCCCTGATCGAACGAGTCCCCCAGTTCGCCAAGCTGCGCAATCCCATTCTCCGCCGAACGGTGGCGAAGCTGGCCACCGTGGAGCAGGCCGCACGGGTCGCGGGTCTGCCCACGGCCGAGCTGGTGGCCTTCCTGCGACAACTCGCGGGAGAAGCCACGGGCTGCGAAGCCGGTGGTTCCACCCCTGCCATCGAAGAACCCAGACCTGCTTGGGCTCAAAGCAATCCCCGATTCACTCTGGACGCCGAGACCCTGCTGGCGGGCGGAGAACATCCCCTGGCCCAGACCCGACGATCCCTCTCCCACTTGGCCCCCGGTGAAACCCTGGTGCTTCGGAGTGCCTTCCGTCCTGAGCCGCTGCTCGATCAACTGACCCAGGAGGCCACCCCCTGTTGGTGCAGCAAGATCGACGATGACCACTTCGAAACATGGATCCTCAAGGCCTGACAGAGGCAGATGCGCTAGGCTGGTCCCTACCCAACTGGAGTCTCCGTGCGGTCGGCCATCTATCCAGGTTCTTTTGATCCCGTGACCCTTGGTCACTGGGACCTCATCCAACGGGCGGCCAAGCTGGTGGACCGTCTCGTGGTGGCCGTGCTTCACAACCCCGCCAAATCTCCCGCCTTCAGTGTGGATGACCGGGTGGCCATGCTGAAGGAACTGACGGCGCCCCTGCCCCAGGTGGAAATCACCTCCTTCCACGGCCTCACGGTGGACTTCGCCAAGGCCCAGAATGCCCAGGTCATCGTGCGGGGCGTCCGGGCTTTCAGCGACTTCGAGTATGAATTCCAGATGGCCCTCATGAACCGCAAGCTGGCCCCGGAACTGGAAACGGTCTTTCTCATGCCCAAAGAGAAATACAGCGCCGTGAGCAGTCGCTTCGTCCGGGAGATCGGCAGCATGGGCGGCAACCTCTCGGAACTGGTGCCCGAGTCCCTCCGGGAGCGGATCGCCCAGCGGTTGACCCAACGCTGAGCCAGGGATTCAGGCACGAGGAGTGACACCCCTGTTCAGCGCCACTGCGGTTCCCACCGGCTCGTGAAGAAACTGCAGAGAGGAGCCCAGGGATCCGATAGGAGGTAAGTGATGCCTCTCATGTTCTGCCGAACCCTGGTCCTCTTTTGCCTTTTCGTGCCCGCCCAGCTGATGGCTCAGCCCGTCGGGACATTTCCTGTCCGGCGCTACGGCAGTGAGCAGGGCCTCGGCAGTGAGGTCGTCTCTGCCCTGGTGCAGGACCATGCGGGCCTGATCTGGGCCGGCACGGAAGATGAGGTTTCCTACTTCGATGGGAAGCGCTTCACGCCGTTCACAGGCAGTCTCCCGCGCGGATTCGTGAAGACCATGACCGTCGACCGGGACGGCGCCATCTGGGTGGCCACAGAGGATGGTCTTGCCCGGATCAGCCAGGGGCGGTCCCGGATCTTCGGTGAGGCCGAAGGCATTCCCCGTGGCACAGTCCAGGATGTGGCCCGTGATGCCGAAGGCCGTCTCTGGCTGCTCACCTCCCAGGGCATCAAGGTCGAGCAACCGAGCCACGGGTTCAGCGCCCCAGCGCCCTGGCCGGACCGGGAACCCCCCACCCACCTCTTTGCGGATCCATCGCTCCCAGGCGCCTGGGCCATCACCTCGAAAGGGGTCTGGCGGTGGCGGGAGCAAGGCTGGACCAGGCTGGAATCGCCCTCGCTGTCACAAGGCGAAATCCTGTTGGACATCGCCGTGGACGGCGACAAGAACCTGTGGATCCGAGCCAGCAGCTCCCTCTGGCGCCGGTCGGACCAGGGTTCCAGCGCCTGGATCGGCAACCGGATCGCCGGCGGCTACAGCCACATCTCGAAATTGAGCAGAGACACACAGGGCTGGATCTGGGTCGACACAGCCGAGGGCCTCTGGCGCTTGCGGGGGGATCGCCGGGTGCGCCATGGCCATGCCCTGGATGATGCGCTGGGTGGCATGGTCGATCAGGAAGGCGGGATCTGGTTCCGCACGGACAAAGGCGTCCTGCGCGTCCTGGGACAGACCCAGTGGCGCGCCTATGGCCAGCAGGAAGGGCTCCCCTCTGACACCACCTGGCCCATGATCCGCGATCGTCAGGGAAAGCTCTGGGTGGCCATGGATTCGGGATTGTGGGTCTCCCAAGGAGAGCGGTTCCAGCGTGTAATCAAGGGGCGCTTCCTTTCTCTCGCCCTGGGGAAAGGAAACGCGCTGTGGGCCTCCGGCAGTCCCGGCGGTACCGTTCGCCAATTCGATACGCACACCCTGGTGAACAAAGCCATCCGCATCAAGGCACTACCCGTCGCGCGCATCACGGCAGGCCTGGCCATCGACGCGGAGGGCCGCCCCTGGGTAGCCGATGAACAGGGCACCGTGGTTCGCGGCACGCCCGCCGGACGGGGCTGGAACTGGGAAGTCATGCCCATGCATGGGGCGACTCCGCGCGACGTGAAATGCCTGCTGGCCCTGCCCTGTGGTGGGGTCCTCATGCTCTTTGGCCAATCTGCCGCCCTGTGGCGCCAGGGGGCCTGGAAGGTCCTTCCGGATGTCCGGGATGACACCCCCTACATCGCGGCCGCGAGTCCTGATGGCAGGGTGGTCATCGCCTACAAGAACCGCCCGGTCCTCACGCTGCATGACGTGAAAGGCGACACCCTTGCCCGGACCGCCATCCTCGAATTGGCCGCTCCCCGCAGCAAGCTGGTCTGCTACAGCGTGGGATTCGGTTCCCGGGGCCGGATCTGGGTCGGTACCACCCGTGGACTGGGCTACCTCGATGGACAGGATGCCCGTTCCTTCCGTCTGCTGGGTTCCGAGGATCGCATCATCAGCGCGGAATGCGACGAGGGGGCCCTCCTGGTGGAAGGTGACCGGGTGTGGGTGGGCACGCCTTCGGGCTTGATGAGCCACGATTCGCTCCCTTCACCGCCGCCCCGCGACCTGAGAGCCCCCTTGATCCTCTCCGCCCGGGCCGGTTCCCAGGCGCTGGATCCGGCCAGCCCAGCCCCGGAACTGTCCCGCGACCACAACGAACTGGAAGTGCGATTCATGGTGCCCAGCTACCAGGTGCAGGATGCCCTGATCTATGCCGCCAGACTGTCTGGCGTGGATGCCGACTGGGTGAACCTGGACACGCCGTCTCTCCGCTATGCGGGACTGCGCCCGGGCCCCCACGAGCTCCAACTGCGGGGGCAAACCCGACATGGGGATCTCGGCCCGGTCACCTCGTTCCAGTTCTCGATTCGTCCCGCCTGGTGGGAGCGCTGGTGGGTCCGGCTGCTTGGCCTGCTTGGGTTCGCGGGGTCGATCATCCTGCTCGTGAAACTCCGTCAGGCTCGGCTCGAACAACGCAACCGCGAGCTGGTGGAAGAAGTCGCCCGCCAGACCTCCATCCCCGTGGCAGCCTCCAAGGCCAAGAGCGCCTTCCTGGCCAACATGAGCCATGAACTGCGGACTCCCCTCAACGCCATCCTCCTCTACTCGGAAATCCTGCAGGAGGACATGAAGGATCCTGCCCTGGACGGACTGAAGCAGGACGTGGACAGGATCCAGAGCGCCGGCAGGCATCTCCTGGGGCTCATCGACGACATCCTGGACGTGTCGAAGATCGAAGCGGGCTACATCCGGCTCGACCTTCGGGAGCTCGTGTTCGCCACGTTCTTCCAGGATCTGGATGCCACGGTGCGCCCCCTGGTGGAGAAGAACGGGAACCGTTTCGAGGTGGACCTCCGGGATCTGCCGGAAGGCTTCCAGACGGATCCCACCCGCCTCAAACAAATCCTCGTGAACCTGCTCAGCAACTCGGCCAAGTTCACCACCGGGGGTGTCGTCCAACTCAGGGCCTGGGTGGAGGGGAATCAGCTCGTCACGGTGGTGCAAGACAACGGCATCGGGATGACCCAAGAACAGCAGTCCAGAGTCTTCGATGAGTTCG
>JAYVRY010000257.1:0-3786 GCA_043775845.1 Acidobacteriota bacterium | reverse complement strand
CAGCCCACGTGGCGGTAGCCCACTTCTTCGGCCCAGCGCCGGATCTCCGCCGTGTGCTCACCGTAGGGGGCGCGCCAGTAGGGATCCATGGGGCGGCCTAGCAGGCGCACCAGGGCGGCGTCGGCCGCGAGCAGCTCCCCCTGGACGCGCTCCCGGGTCCACTTGGGATCCCGCTTCATGCGCGGCGCGAAGTGGGGGTGGTTCTGGGTGTGGTTGCCCAGCTCGTGGCCCTCGGCGGCCATGCGTTTCACCAGGGTCGGGAAACGCTGGATGAAGGCGCCGGTCAGGAAGAGGGTGGTGCGCACCTGTCGCGCCTTCAGCAGATCCAGCACCTCGGTGGCCACCTCCGAGCTGGAACCACCATCAAAACTGAGGAGCAGGCGTTTCTGCCCGCCCGGACCGCGGGTGAGGTTCAAGGCCTCGCCCATGCCGGGCCAAGGGGTTGATGTGACCTGGGAGGCCGGCGCAGGCGCGGGTCTAGCCGCGGGCAAAGGGGCCATATCCGGCAGTACGGGCGCGACTGCTGCGGCCCTGGTTGGCAGGGTGTCAGGAGCCGCAGAGGCGCTGGGGAGGGTCCGTGGTTTGCGTTCGGGAAGGGCGGCGATGGGTACGCTCTTCAGCCGGGCTTCGGCCCGCGTGGGTGGGGCCTGGGGCTCCGGCTCGGGGAGCGAGAGGAGCTTGCGCCACCAGGTGTTGGTCTTGGTCTTGGACTCGAGGGCGTCGGCAGCCTCGGCGGTCGGCAGGTTCTGGGCTCGCCGTTGGGGGAGGGCTTGCATGGGTGTGTTTCTAAGGTGGGCTTCGGCGCGAACCCGCGGGGCGGTGGGCTCAGGCATGGGGCGAGGCATCGGGGGCTCGGCAGGTCCACAGTATTTCCTGGCGGCCACCTGACGCGGTGTGGGCGCGGCGGCGGCGAAGGTGAAACGGGCCAATTCCAGGCCTTCCACGGTACGCAACACGGCCACCTCGCCTTCGGGTGGGCGGAAGAGCTCCCAGCGCACTGGCCCCGCTTCGGCGTAGCGGCGTTCCTTGATGGAGCGGCCCTCCAGCAGCAGCTCGGTCGGTTCACCCACTTCACCTTCGATGACCGCCAGGCCGCCCAGGGGATGCCAGGTCCAGGCGTTGGTGACCGGGACCTGGGCTGCCGAAACGGCGACGGGCTCCTGGATCTCCTTCTTCCCGCAGGCGGAGAGGAGCAGCAGCAGGGCCGCGACGTGGCGCCGCTTCATGAGGCTTCCCCGGTGCGGCAGAGGGCCCAGTAGTTGGTCTTCTCGCGCACCTTCACCCAGGCGGGCTTCAAAGCTGCGCTTTGAAGATGAAGAACAGCGTCTTCGGCCAGCACCTCGGCGGTGGGGTTCCGCCCGGCCAGGGGCTGGAGATTATTCAACAAGCGGTAATCCACGGCGGCCACCCAGGCATCCAGGGCTGCGGCGAAGGCCGGTTCCTCGGCCTCGCAGGCCACTTCGACCGCGGCTTCGATCTCCCAGTTGTGGCCATGACGGTCTTCCTGGAAGCCCGGCAGGTCATGGAAGTGGTCGGCCACGAAGGCACGGCGGAGGGAAAGGGTGAAGGGCATGGTTGAGTATACGTTCAGTGGGCGGAGAGTTCGGTGCGCAGGGCCCCGAGGTAGGCCAGCATGGCCCGCTGGCGATCTGCGGCCAGGCGTTGTCCCGCGGTGGTCTTCATGCCTGCGGCCAACTTGAGGAGCTTTTTCTCGAAGTGGTCGAGGCTCCAGCGCTTGTCATCCAGCTCCCGCTCCTGACTCCAGGGATCCAGCGGGTGCCAGAGCCCCGCGCCGAAGCTGGCGCCCGTGGCGAACACCCGGGCCACGCCGATGGCGCCCAGGGCCTCCAGCCGGTCTGCATCCTGCACCACGGCCGCCTCCAGGGTGGCGGGCGTGCCGCCGCCGCTCCAGCTGTGGCTTTCCACGGCGGTGGCCACGGCCGTGGCACGGTCTTCCAGACCCGGCGTCTCGTGGCACCAGAGGGGCACCAGCTCGGCGGCCATCTGGGCGGTGAGGGGTGATTCGGGATGGTTTTTCGGGCGGTAGACCAGGTCGTGGAGGAGGGCAGCGGCCACGCAGGTTTCCTGGTCGGCGCCCTCCTCCTGGGCCAACTGCTGGGCCAGGCGGGCCGTCCGGAGGATGTGGCCCAGGTCGTGGGCCGCGTCCCGGGCAAAGGGTTCGGCGGCCAGGTGCTCACGGAGCCGGGCCATGAGCGTCTCGAACCAGGGAAAGGGGAAAGCTGGGGTCATGGTTCAAGGCTAACGGCCCAAGTGGTCATGTGGCGTGGATCACAAAATATGTGGTTGAGACGCAGTCTCTTTAGCTCATACTGAGCTCTCGGAGTTTCCATGTATCTCTGTGTCTGCAACGCCATCACTGACCAGCAAGCTGACTGGGCTGTGCGGGAACGTGGCGCCGATTCGGCCGAGGCCGTGTTCACGGCCCTGGGCACCCGGCCCGACTGCGAACGGTGCCTGGATTTCATGGAAGCGGCCGTGCTGAGGATTCGAGCCGGGGAACCCGTGATGGCCCTGGTGGGAGATTCCCTGGCCACGCCCTGGGGCTGCCGGAGCCGTTGCCGCCCAGTCGAGGGCAGTGCCGCGCCAGCCCTGGACCACGCCGTGCCTGCCATGGGCTTGGCCAGCTAGGGGGCCACTCGAGTGGCAGGTCGTGAATCCTGTCAGGAATCATCATGCGAGGCATTAAGCTGGAGCTTCGCGGAGGATCCATGCGGAGCCTGATGACTTTTATTCTGAGCCTTGGTTTGGCTGTCACGGCCTGGGCCCAGCGGGCGGATCCCACCTTCGATCCCGTCAAGGATGTCTCCCTGCGCTTCGAGAAGGGCGCGGTGGTGGTGGGCGTTCCCGCCGGTGCGCACCTGAAGGCCGCCTTCATGGACGTGGCCAAAAAAGTGGGTCCCGGCACCGTGAAGATGGGCAAGCTGCCCCCCACCATGGCCAAGGATGAGATCGGCGATGGCATCTGGCACGGCCAGGTACGGGTACCCGTGAGTGGCGAGGGCCTCTCCGGCACCGTGACGCTGCAGGTGACCTACCAACCCTGCACCGAGGGCGAGGGCGGCGTCTGCTACCCGCCCACCACGAGGGCGTTGGAGGTGAAGGCAGGGGAGGTGCCTGCGGCAAAACCTGCGGTTTTGCCGGTGGAAAAACCCAGTGAGGCGGCCAAGGCAGACGTCACCCTGGCGCCACAGGCGTCCCCATCCCTTCCCATGGCGCAGACGGCCACGTCAGCGCCCGCGCCGGCCCGAAGCGGGCTGCTGTTCTCCCTCCTGCTGGTCTTTCTGGCAGGCATGGGGGCTTCGCTCACGCCCTGTGTGTTCCCGATGATCCCCATCACCATGGCCATCATTGGCGCAAAGGGTGGAGGCAAGGCGAAGGGATTCGCCCTATCCGTGGCGCTGGTGCTGGGCATGGCTGTGACCTACACGACCCTTGGTGTCGTGGCTGCCAAGAGTGGCGCTGCGTTTGGTTCAGCCACACAGAAGCCTGAATTCCTCATCCCAATGGCCTTGCTTTTTGCGGCCTTCTCCCTGTCATTGTTCGGTGCTTTCGAGATTGCCCTGCCCTCAAGCCTCGCCATGAAGCTACAGGGGGATGGATCGAGGAAGGGATTCAGCGGCGCGTTTTTCATGGGCCTAGTTCTGGGGCCGCTTTCGGCGCCCTGCGTTGGGCCGGTCATCGGCGCTGTACTTGTGGGAATCGCCCAGCGAGGCGAGGTGCTCCTAGGTGCTCTACAGCTCTTTGTCTTTGCCCTGGGCATGGGTG
>JAYVRY010000256.1:0-13466 GCA_043775845.1 Acidobacteriota bacterium | reverse complement strand
ACAGGAACCGCTACTTCAGGATCCGCTTGGCAGCGGCATCGAGGGCTTCCTTGGGCGTCTGACGTCCTTCGGTCATGTTGTTCAGGGCCGACACCATGGCCGCCCAGAAGCGCCCCATCTGCGGATTGTTGGGCATGACCACGCCATCCTTAGCGCTGGCCATGGAGACCTGGATGAAGGGATCGGACTTCATCTTCGCGAAGGCCGCCTTGCTGGCGGGCGTGCCGATGGCCACGTCGGCATTGATGGTCTCGAGGCCCTTCAGGCTCAGCATGTGGTTTTCGATGAACTCGCGGGCGATGTCCACGTTGCCCACGCCCGTGGCGGCCTTGGTGATCATGGCGCCCAGGTAGCCCACGAAAGGCGATGAGGCCTTGCCGCCCACGCTGGGAATCTTGGCCACGCCGAAGTTGACCTTGGCCTTCTTGAGGTTGTCCCAGGCCCAGGGGCCGCTGATCATCATGCCGAGCTTGCCCTGGGCCATGCCCGCTTCCATGTCGGCATAGGTGGCGCCCTTGGGCATCACGCCTTCCTTCACCAGGCGCGTGAGCATTTCCGCGCCCTTGAGGGCCCCGGCGTTGTTCACGCCCGTGTCCTTGGCGTCGTAGGTGCCGTCCGCCTTCATCTTGAAGGCGTAGCCGCCATTGGCCGCCAGCATGGGCATGGTGAAGTAGGTGTTGGTGTAATCCCAGAGGATGGCTTTCTTGCCCTTGGCCACGAGGGCCTTGTCCATGGCGAAGATCTCTTCGAAGGTTTTGGGCGGGGTCTTCACCAGGTCCTTGTTGTAGATCAACGACACGGCTTCGATGGCCACGGGGTAGGCCCAGACTTTGCCCTTGATGGTGAAGGCCTGCCAGGCTGTGGCGTCGATGTCGTCCTTGATCTTCTTGCCGGGGGTGATGGCATTGATCACGCCGCTATCGGCCCACTCGCCCACACGGTCATGGGCCCACATCCAGATGTCGGGGCCCTTGCCCTCTTCGGCGGCCTGCTGGAACTTGCCGGGGGCATCTTCGGGATGTTCGACGATGACCTTGATGCCAGTCTTCTTGGTGAACTCGTCGCCCACCTTCTGCAGGCCGTTGTAGCCCTTGTCGCCGTTGATCCAGATGAGCAGCTTGCCCTTCTCGGCGGCCTGGGCCACGGTGAGGGCACCGGCGACAAGGAACAGGGCGGTGGTGGTCGCCAGTTTGCGGTAGGGGGAGGGGTGGCTCACGTCTGACTCCTTGGGGGGGTGGCCCGGAGGCCCTGAGGAAGGATTGAAGGTGTTACAGAAGGCGGGGAAGGGTCCGGTCATCGGGACCGAAGAGCAGGCAGTGTTTCGCCGGGAAGCGCAGGAAGGTTTCATCGCCTGTGCGCAGGGGGTTCTCGGGCTTGGCCTTGACGGTGAGCTGCCCAGTGGTGCCCGGCGCCTGCACGTAGAGGAACACCGTGTCCCCCATGTGTTCGGCCACGATCACCGAGGTTTTCGCTGTGCCCTCGCCCGCCTCGGTTTCAGCCAGGAGGCGCTCCGGGCGGATGCCCAAGGTCAGCGCCGCGCCCTCCGCCAATTCCCGGGCGTCCGCTGCTGCAGCCAGCAAGGTGCCATCGGCGAGGCGCACCGTGGCCGCAGATTCCGTGGCCGATACCAGAACGCAGGGCAGGAAGTTCATCTTGGGCGAACCAATGAACCCAGCCACGAAGCGGTTGGCCGGGTGGTGATACAGCTCCAACGGGGCGCCCACCTGCTCGATGCGCCCCTGGTTCAGCACCACGATGCGGTTGGCCAGGGTCATGGCTTCCACCTGATCGTGGGTGACGTAGACCATGGTGGTGGCCAGGTCCTTGTGCAGACGGGCCAGCTCCACGCGCATCTGTACCCGTAGCCCCGCATCCAGGTTGGAGAGCGGTTCGTCGAAGAGGAACACGCCCGGCTTGCGGACAATGGCCCTGCCGATCGCCACCCGCTGACGCTGCCCCCCCGAGAGCGCCTTGGGCCGACGATCGAGCAGGGATTCGATCTGGAGGATCTCCGCGGCTTTGTGCACGGCGGCGGCGGCCTCCATCTTTGAATGGCCTGCCAGCTTCAAACCGAAGGCCATGTTCTCGGCCACGGTCATGTGGGGATAGAGGGCGTAGCTCTGGAACACCATGGCGATGCCGCGCTTGGAAGGCGGCACGTCGTTCATGGCCTTGTCGCCGATGAACAGCTCGCCACTGCTGATCTCTTCCAGCCCAGCGATGCAGCGCAGCAGCGTGGATTTCCCGCAGCCCGAAGGCCCCACGAACACGATGAATTCGCCGTCCTGGATGTCCAGGTCGATCCCGTGAAGGATTTCAACCTCTCCGAAGGCTTTGCGCAGGGCTTTGAATTGGAGGTTGGCCATGGGGAAGATCCAGGGTGAAGGCTGGGAAGGTGGAGCCAGAGTGATAGGTCCGTACCGCGGGTGGTGCAAGGTCAGGGCAGGTCACCATGCAGGGTGGATTGAAAGCCGCTGCCCGCCACATGGAGGACGCGCACCCCGTAGGCGGGGAGATTCAAGGCCGTATAGGCATCCCCGGTCAGGGTCGTCTGACCCTTCAGGTCGCCCAGGATGGCCTGCACGGGTCCGCTCGCAGGTACACCGTGGGCCATCAATCCCATGACCTGGATGGTTTGCGGGGAGGCACTGAGGTTGGCCACCACCAACACGCGTTCGGATCCGGCATCGCGCAGGTAGGCGAGCGCCTTGGTGGGGCCCACATCGGTGGTCAGGGTGGCATAGCCGCCGCGCAGGGCCGGGTAGATCTTTCGAGCCTGGATGAGGACTTTGCACCAGCTGAGAATGGAATCGGGTTGAGCGGTCTGGGTGGCCACGGCGGCCCAATCCATAGGCTGCCGCAGGTTCAAGTCGTTGCCGGACTGGCCAGTCATGCCCACTTCGTTCCCGTAGTAGAGGATAGGTGTGCCCGGGGCCAGCAAGGTGAGGGCCTCAGCCAGGATGATCTTCGCCTTGGCACCGGCGTACTGGGTGCCGGGCCGCGAGATGAGGTTGTCGTGGTTGGAATCAAAAACGGCCGACCGGGCTCCTGCCGGAAAGGCCTGCTGTTCGATCTCCCACAACGCGGTGAGCCGGGTCGCATCGCCCTTGGTGATGGCGTTGGATACGGCCCAGGGTGCGCTGAAATCCAGGCACAGATGGAACTCGTCGCCGCCATTGCCGAAGTAGGGCGCCACGCCAGTGGCATCGCTGGTCCAGGCCTCCGCGATCATGACCTTGCTGCTGTGCTTGCTCAGATCGCCTGCGGGATGGGGATGCAGGTCGCCACTGTTGTACTCGTCCAACAGGGACCTAAACACCCTCAGCCGGGTGTGGGTGTCGGGCTGATCCGCCTGCTGGCCGGGGCCCGTTTCGCAGAGGTAGCGCACCGCATCGATGCGCATGCCATCGAAACCGCGGTCCAGCCAATAGGCCTGAACCTTTTGGATCTCGGCCTGCACAGCCGGGTTGTAGAAGTTGAGGTCGGCCAGGGTGTCGGTGCTGAACGCGGTGTAGAAGTAGCCGCTCGCGCCGGTCTTCCAGACATCCTGCGGCGTGCCTCCACCCCACGGGGTGCCCCAACCGGCGGGCTGCCCTGTGTTCCAGATGTACCAACTGTCGCGTGTGGCGGCGTTCGTGAACCAGGCATGTTTGGTTGAGGTGTGGTTGGGCACGAAATCGAAGAGGATCCGCATGCCCTTGGCATGCACGGCCTCGATGAGCGCCTTCAGGTCCGCCCGGGTGCCGAAGCGGTCGTTGACGGCGTAGTAGTCCGTGGTGTCATAGCCGTGCATGGTCGTGCTCTTGTTATCGCACTCGAAGATCGGCGACAGCCACAGGGTGTTCACACCCAGGGACTGAAGGTAGTCCAGCTTGCCCTGGATGCCGGGCAGGTCGCCGATGCCGTCCTGGTAGACGCCATCGGCGAAGGCCTTGACCCAGATGTGGTAGATGACGGCGTCCTTGTCCCAACCGGGCGCGTTTTCCAGCTGCTGCCCCGGGGCGATGATGCTGGTGTCCACCGGATACTTGGTGGCAGCCACGGCGCCCGGTCCCTGACAGCCCCATCCGCCGACCAAGAGGCAGGCGAACAAGGCAGTGGTCAGGGCGGTTCGAACCATCACATCACATCCTTTTCTTCAGCCAGCGCGGAACGGCGCGTCCTTGAAGACGCGCCGTTCTGCGGATGATGCCTACCACCAGGCCTCGACCTGGGCGCCAAAAGTCGTTCCCTGGTTGGTGTTGCCGAACACACCCAGGCCGCTGGGAGTGCCCCATGCGGTGGCCTCGTGGTTCCAGTTCGCCTTGGTGACGAAGAGGCGCAGGACCGGGCGGGACCACCAGCTCGCCTGGGGGCTGAACTGCAGGGCCAGGGTCTTCTTGGTCATGTTGCGGGTCTTGCCGTCGGCGAAGGAACCATCGCCACTGACCTTGAAATGATCCTGACCCAGCTCAGCAGCCAGGCTGATGTGCTTGTTGAAGAACCAGGTGGGCCGGATGCCCATGGAATCCCAGACCATGTCCCGGTGTCCGGGCTGCGTAGGATCCTCGTTCTGCACACGGTGCAGCAGTACGGCGCCCATGCCGAACTGTTTGGTGGGCTGGATGAACAGGTTGTCCATGACCATCCACCAGTTGTTCTTGGTGTTCACTTCAGGGTTGTACCAGTTCCAGAAGGTGGAGCCGTCACCCTTGGTGAAGTAGAGCTTGTTGTCGCCGCCCAGAATGTTGGCCTGCTGGTACTCCAGGTGCCAGCGACGGCCCACATTGTTGTTGGAGTTGCTGACCGAACCCTTGCGGACACTGGGCTCGTTGTACTGGAAGCCCAGGGTGAAGGAGGATCCCTGCCAGGCGGACATGCCGCCCAGGCGGAGGTCATGGGAGCCCACCACCACCTTGCCGTTGTAGTTGAAGACGTCGGTGGTGACGGCACCCGGGAAGTGCCCGGCACCCCAGCCACCGTCGACATTGTTGCGATCGGCCTGGATGTAGGCGTAGCTGAGCTTGGCGAAGCCCAGGTTCATGTTCTCGATGCCGACGCCATCACCGCTGTTGTTCCAGTAGTACAGGTCCAGCATGTGGAGGTCGTGGCGCTGGTAGAAGCGGCGGCCCGCCCAGAGGCTGGCATCCTTCAGTACGAAGGAATCGCCGAGCATGCCGTTCAGCTCGCCCCAGCCCTCACGCAGGTAGATCATCTGGTTCTGCGTGGCGGAGTGGGAGTAGTCCACGTTGCCGCCGGCGTCCACACTGGCGTCCCGGGCATCGTTCCACTGGCGGAAGGTGGGGCGGAAGTGCAGCTTGAAGTTCTCATTGCCCTTCTCATAGGCCTTCACATCGATGGCCAGCTCGAAGTAGTTGTCTTCTTCGTTGCCAAGTCGGTAGCCGGGGCCGCCGGAGGGATTGTTGATGGCTCCAGGCAGATAGAAGCTGCCCTGTTCTCCGCCATTGGAGGAGCGACCGACGCCGGTGCGCATATAGCCGTGGAATTCGACCACGTCCTGGGACAGGAGCGGTCCGCAGACCAGCGCCAGGGGGAGCGCGGCCTTGAGGAAGGAGAGGGACTTCATGGTCTAGCCTCCAAGTGAGGGGATGCCGCGAGGCGGCGGTGTGAGTGGCAGTGAAGCGGGGAGCTGGGCGCCTGGCGGTCAGGCCAGACGGCCGAAGAAGCCCCCCCAGGGGGGGAGTTGGAGGTCCCGGCCATCCAGGCGAACCGCATCGAGGCCGTGACCCTCGAGCGGCACGACCTGGGTCGGCAGGGTAAAGCGGGTGGCCTCAGCACTGAGGTTGAACACCGCCAGGATTCGTTCGTCGCCTTCCTCACGGCGGAGGGCGAGAATGGGCTCGGCGGTCTTGTAGAAATGAATCGATCCCCGGCAGAGGGCTTCAGACCCCCGACGCCAGGGGAGAAACTGCTGGTAGAAGCGCAGGACGGAATTCGGATCTACGGCCTGGGTGGCCACGGCCCGGTCCAGGTGGGTTGGCGACATGGGCAGCCAGGGCTCCACCACGGAAAAGCCACCGCGCGGGCGTTCCGCGGTCCAGGGCATGGGTGTCCGGCAGCCGTCCCGCCCCTTGTAGTCGGGCCAGAAGGCGATGCCATAGGGATCGGTCAGCCGCTCGAAGGGCACCTCGGCCTCGGGCAGGCCCAGTTCCTCACCCTGGTAGATGCAGAAGCTGCCACGCAGGGAACCCAGGACCGCCACCAGCTGTTTCGCGAAGGCTGGCTCATCCACGCCCTTGCCCCAGCGGGTGACGACGCGAACGCAATCATGGTTGGACAGGGACCAGCAGCCCCAGCCCCCGCCGCGACGGATGTGCTTCTCGAAGGCCTCCACCGTGGTGCGGATGCGGGCCGCCGTGAATTCCTCGGTGAACAGGCTGAAGCCATAGGCCATGTGGAGCTTGTCGCCATCGGCCGTGTATTCCGCCATGGTGGCCAGGGCGCCCTCGTCACCGATCTCACCCACGCTCATGGCCCCGGATTCGTTCATGAGCGTACGAAGGCGCTTCAGGAAGGCGATGTTTTCCGGCTGGCTCTTGTCGTATTTGTGGATCTGAAGGCCGTAGGGATTGCCTTCCCGGACCGAGGTCAACTCCACTTCACCGGGTTTGGCGGGCGGGTTGTTTCGCAGCTTCCTGTCGTGGAAGTGGAAGTTGCAGGCATCGAAGCGGAAGCCATCCACGCCCCGGTCCATCCAGAAGCGAACCTCCTCCAGCAACTGATCCTGCACGGGCTCATGGTGGAAATTCAGATCGGGCTGGGATTCCAGGAAGTTGTGCAGGTAGTACTGCCGCCGCCTGGGTTCCCAGGACCAGGCCGATCCCCCGAACACGGACTGCCAGTTGTTAGGTGGCGTGCCATCGGGCCGAGCCTCAGCCCAGACGTACCAATCCGCCTTGGAGTTGGTCCGGCTGGTGCGGCTTTCCTTGAACCAGGCATGCTGATCCGACGAATGCGACAGCACCTGATCGATGAGCACCTTCAAGCCCAGGCGATGTGCCTCAGCCACCAGCCGGTCGAAATCCGCCAGGGTGCCGAAGGTCGGATCCACACCTTGGTAGTTGGATACGTCGTACCCGAAATCCTTCATGGGCGAGGTGAAGTAGGGCGAGATCCAAATGGCATCCACGCCCAGGTCGGCCACGTAGCCGAGGTGCTGCGTGATGCCCGGCAGATCCCCGATGCCATCGGCATTGGTGTCCTGGAAGCTCCGGGGGTAGATCTGGTAGATCGACGCGCCCCGCCACCACTGGGCGGCGCCCCTTTGGTCGTCGGCTCCCAAAGTCGCGGGGACCTGAGTTCCGGTGGGTTTGGGGGATGGAGTCATGGGGGTGGTGTCCGGGAAGGCAGGGGTCAGGGTGGACAGAATCGAATGGGTGTGGGTAGAAAGGGCGACTGTAAGCGGTTACAAGGAATGAGCGAAAAGAAACTACCAATCTAAGCACGCTCTGCTTTTCTGGGTGGTGGAGGGTGGTGTCTGTTTTCAAGTGTAAGCGGTTACAAGAGGGTCGCAGGTATGGTCCATCGGCGTCACGAACCTGTCAAGCCGGTAATTCTGCGCTTTTGCGAAAAACTTTTGTTCACCTTTAAGTATAATCAAAACAATAATAGCCTCCCATTAAATCCTGGGAATCAATGGATGCGGTTGTTTCCGGACCCACGGATCCCCTGGACGGCCTTCTGAGAAGCGGGGACCATGGACCTAGGGTGGGGCCGACCGAAGCCGGGGGTTTGCCGCCGTGTCTGTTTTCATCGCAACCGAGGTCCCTGTTCATGCACGCAAGCAATGACAGTCCTGTTCTAGTCGCCGATGTGGGTGGTACCAACCTCAACCTGGCCCTGATGGCCCCGGATCAGGGGCGGTTCCGACTCCTCCGCAAGGCCCGGTTCAGCACTCAGGAGGAGACCTCGCTCCTGGGGCCCATCCAGCGCTTCCTGGCTGCGGACCCCTTGCTGCGCCCCACACACGCCTGTTTCTCGGCAGCTGGCCCTGTGCTTGACCGCCGGATCCATCTCACCAATGCCCCGTGGGACATCGATGCCGGAGGACTGGAGCGCGCCCTGGGCATTCCCATCCACCTGGTCAACGACTTCATCGCCCTCTCCTGCGGGGTGACCCAGCTCAATCTGGAGGATCCCCTCCAGGTCACGCCCCTGCCCCATGGCGATGGGTCCTTCCCCGCTGTGAATCCCAAGGGACTGGCCCTGGTGGTGGGTGCCGGCACCGGCCTCGGCGTGGGCTTCATCGTGCCCACACCCGAGGGCCCACGCGCCTTCCCCAGCGAGGGCGGACACATTGGCCTACCAGTCTTCGATGACGACACCCTCGCCCTGTGGCGCCACCTCCACGAAGGTCTCGGCGGGACTCCCGGCGCCGAGATGGCCGTGTCGGGCATGGGCATTGGCCACATTTTCCGCTTCCTGCTGGATTCCAAGCGTGTGCCCTGGACGCCCGCAGCAAAAGCCATCCTGGCCCTGCCTTTGGCTGACCAGCCGGCTGCCATCTCCGCCCAGGCCGATGCGGACCCGGCCTGCGGTCGCGCCATGGTCATGTTTGTGGAGCTCTTTGCCCGGGTATGTGCGGAACTGTGCGCCGTCTTCCTGCCCACAGGCGGCATCTATCTTGCCGGGGGCATTGCCGCCAAGAATGCGGCCCTCCTGCTGCATGAAGGCCGGTTCATGGCCCGCTTCGAGCGGAACTACCGCGCCCACCTGGATCTCCTGACCAAGGCGACACCCGTCTACCTGGTCCACGACTATGACTTGAGCCTGTACGGCGCCGCCCAGGCCCCCAGCTGCACGGACTGACCACAGGGAATCATTCAACCGCAGGAACAACCGCGCATTGACGGTCCGGAAGGCAACCGGTATTCATGGGGGACTGCGTTCTTTCTTCTGCACCCCATCCCTTCCGGCTACCCATGAAAATCACCATCGGCGAAATCGCCCTGCAGGCCGGTGTGTCCACGGGCACGGTGAGCCGCGTCATCAACGGCAAGTCGACCGTGGCCGCCGATACTCGCACCAATGTCCTCGCCGTGATGAAAAAGCTCGGCTACGAGCCCGATCCCGTGGCCCGGGAGCTGTCGCGGCGCACCAAACACACGCTGGGCATCTGGGTGGGCGCGGGCGAAAACCGGCTCTCGCCCTACTTCAACGTCATCTGGCGAGCCCTGCTCCACGAGATGCAGCTGCGGGCCACCCAGTTCGTGGAACTGCCCGTGGACATCACGCAGGTGCGTCGCCGCCTGGACGCTGTGCTGATGTTCCACTGCGCCGACATCGACCAGCGGCTGGATACCCTCTGGCGGCGCGGGGTGCCCGGCGCGCTCATCGGCCATCACCCCGGGATTTCCTGCGTGGCGCCCGATGACCGGGGTGGCGGCCGCCTCGCCGGCTCCCGGCTGTTGGCCCTGGGCCACCGGGACCTGCTCCACCTCACTGTGACCGATGAGCATCAGTGGGCCGTGGATCGTGCCGCGGGCTTCACGGCTGCGCTGGCTGAAGGCAGTGGCTCCCCCCTGGCTCCCGTCATCCTGCGCGGCGGAGGTTCGGTACTGGGTGGCTACCGCCTCATGCGGGATGCCTGGCTGCAGGGCCACCGCCCCACGGGTGTCTTCTGCGCCACGGATGAAATGGCCGTGGGGGCCCTGGGGGCCTTGGCGGACCTGGGTGTCTCCGTCCCGAACCAGGTGTCCCTTCTGGGGTTCGACGGTCTGGTGGACCTCTATCGCGGCCTGGCCTCCGTGGCCCAGGACATCCCCACCATCGCCCACGAAGCGGTCACCCTCGCCGTGGGCGCCATCGAACGCGATGCCATCCGACATGTGGTGGTGCCCGTTCAGATCATCGATGGGGCCACCCTGGGCCCGGCGCCACGGAAGGGCTGAGGCCAACCCCTCGCGCATCACGGCCCCGTTCGTCAGCCCTCCCCAGTCACATCACCAAGAAAGGTGTCCGACATGGCAAACGGCCCCGACATCCTCTGGCTCTCCGACGTGGAAGAGCACGACTTCCCGGCAGCGGCGTCGTACCTCGGTTTGATCTATCCCGAAGATCAGGCAATGGATTTGGTGCGACGTCTGCGGATGGCACCCCTGGTCCAGTTCAAGGCCAAGGATATTTTCCGGGCTTCGGGCTTGTCCTCCCTGGGCGTGAGCAACGCCCGGGTGGAGCGCGATCGAAAGAAAATCAAGAAGGGCATCGCCCTCTCACCGCTACTCCTGGTGCGGGATACGCCGAATGGCAAGGTGGTGGTCGCCGATGGCTACCATCGGCTGTGCGCCATATACGGTTTCGACGAGAGCGCCTGGATTCCCTGCAAGATTGTCTGAGCGGGGGCTGTGTCATCCCGCTGTGGTCCGCCGGAGGCTCAGCTCCGCCGCACCGCAAAGCCCTGAAATCCCTCTCCCTCCCAGCGCAGGGGATGGGGCCGGAAGAAATCCGTGGGTTCGTCACCGGGCTCCACATCGGCCCCCTGGGCCTTGGGCCACACCCGAGCGGGTAGCAGCTGGGGGCGGGCCTCCGCCAACCATTCGCGATGGGCCTCGCATTCTTCCGGCAGCCAAGAACACACGGCGTAGATGAGCAATCCGCCCGGGGCCAGGCGGCGCGTGGCGGCGGTCAGCAGACGGCGTTGGATGCCCGTGAGCCGGGGCAAATCCTCATGCTTCAGCCAAGGCCACTCGGGATGTTTTTGCAGGGTGCCGCTGCCGCTGCAGGGGGCATCCAGCAGGATGAGGTCGAAATCGCCTTCGCCACGCTCGAGCCATTCGGCCGCGTCCGCATGGATCACCCGAGCTTCGATGCTCCGCTCTGCGAGGGTCTTACGGAGCCGATCCGCCCGCCGGGGGTGCACTTCCAGGGCCGTGATCTCGGCCTCGGGGTGGCGCAGGGCCAGGGTGGTGGTCTTGCCACCGGGGGCGGCGCAGGCATCCAAAATGCGCGTGACAGGGCGATCCCAGGCATAGGCCAGGAGGGCCTGGGAACTGCGGTCCTGCACCATGCCGCAGGAAGCCTCCAGCCAGGTTCGTGGGAAGGCGGCGCCCTCCACCAGACAGAGACAGCCCGGCTGCCCCGCCGCCGGTATCAGGCCATCGGGGACCTCGCCTTTCAACAATCGGAAGTCAGGCCGGGGCGGCTGCTGCAGGCGCGCCCACAGGGTTTCCAGTTCGGCCTCGGCGTGATGGGGAGTGAGCGCAGCCCTGAGGGCCTGCTCGGCGGCGGGACCTCG
Source organism: Acidobacteriota bacterium (assembly GCA_043775845.1). Lineage (GTDB taxonomy): Bacteria > Acidobacteriota > Holophagae > Holophagales > Holophagaceae > Geothrix. The sequence continues at coordinate 2,233 of JAYVRY010000256.1, read as the reverse complement.
GTCGAGCGAAGCGGGCAGGGCATCCAGCTCAGTGGCCAGAGCCGCCCGATCCTTGGCGGCCTTGCGCAGGACGGCGTTCACCAGGCCTTTGTGGGGGACGAAACCCAGTTCGCGGTTCCCCGCCAGGTCCACGGATTCATTCACGGCGGCATGATCGCTGACGCCGGGCAACCAGGCCAGTTGGGCCAGACCCATGGCCAGCGTCACGCGGGTGCCCAGGGGCACGCCGCGATCGGGATCCTTCAACTTGGGTTTCACCCAGGCCTGAATGCGCCCCCAGCGACGCAGGCAGAGGCCCAGCAGAGCCTGCGCCAGGTGTGCATCCTCGCCCAGATTGCGGTCCCAGATGTCGGGCACGCGGCCACCTTCCCCGAAGACCTCGTGCAGGGCGTGGGCGACATGGATGCGGGCGGGCGTGGGCATGGGGCTCCGGAGGGCAGAACCCCGATTATGGCCGGGGGGCGTCCATTCAGGCGGTTTGGCTTGCAGGCGAAGGACCTCGGGTTGAATGCGGAACCCGCCGTCGGCATCCAATTCGGGTCAGCGCCCATGGGCCAGGTAGGGAGATCCATGCAAGTGACCAGCGACGGCCTCCACATCACCACCACCGATCAAGGGGAGGGCCTTCCGGCCCTGCTCTTCGTCCATGGCTTTCCCCTCAGCCGGGGCGCCTGGGGGAAGCAGGTTCCGGCCTTGGCGCCCACGCATCGCGTGCTCGCCCCAGACCTGCGCGGATTGGGGGAGAGCGGGGCCACGGAGGGCACCATCCCCATGACCCGGTATGCCGATGACCTGGCGGAACTCCTCCGCGCCTTGAAGCTGGGCCCGGTGGTCCTGGTGGGCCATTCCATGGGCGGGTATGTGGCCCTAGCCTTCCTGGACCGTCATCCCCACCTAGCCTGCGGGCTGGTGTTGGTGGGCACCCGGGCCGGGGCCGATTCGGCGGAGGCCGCAGGGAAACGCCGGGCCACGGCGGCGAAGGTTCGCACCGAGGGCACCGGCTTCGTCCTTGATGACATGGCCCCGAAGATGCTCGCCGGCGAGCACCCCCAGGAGGACCTCGTCCGGCAGGTACGGGCCCTCATGGCCTCCGCGACCCCGGCGGGCGTGGCCGGGGCCCTGGAGGGCATGGCCGAGCGGGCCGACCACACCGCCGCCCTGGGCCGGATTGGGGTCCCCACCCTCGTGGTCACCGGCGCGGAGGACACCCTCATCCCGCCGAGCGAGTCCGTCTTCCTCGCCCAACACATCGTCGGGGCTGAGCTGGAAATCATCCCCGGGGCCGGCCATCTGGTGGCCTTCGAGCAGCCCGAGGCCTTCAACCGGCGGCTGCTGGCCTGGCTGGCGCGGGTGGAGCTCCCGGCGAAACCCTAAAGCTCCTTGAGGATCTCCGCCTTCTTGGCCTCGTATTCCTTCTTGTCCAGCAGGCCCTTCTTATAGAGCTCCTGGAGTTTCTGCAGGCGCTCCTCGGGGCCGGACTTGGCGGGTGCCGCATCGGCCTTCGGTTGGGGTTTGGGCTTGGGTTCGGCCTGGGGCGCCGGTTCGGCGCGTCGTTCGGACTGGCGCAGGGCTTCCTGGAGTTCGATGGCCTCCTGGCATTCCCGCAGGGCGGTCTGGAAGATGCTGGCGTCGGACTGCATGTCCAGGGCGGCGCGGAGGTAGGGCTGGGCGTCTTCATAGCGACCCTGGATGAAGTGGATGATGCCCACGTTGTACTGGGCCCTGGGGTAGTACTTGGGCTTCTGTCCCTTGTCGCGTTTCGATTGGTCGAGGCCATCCAGGGCCAGATCCAGGGCCCCGCGCAGATCGCCGGACTTGAGGCGCTGATGGGCCTTGGCCATGCCGAAGATGTCGTCATCGAAGAAGGTGAGCTTGCGCACCTCGCTCCAGGCTAGGAGCATGCGTAGCACCTTCACCTTGGCGGTTTCGAAGGCCAGACGACGCACATCGGAGTCCCGCGGGTAGGCGGGAAAGCCCTCGTAGGAATAGTTGCTGAGGCTGGGGGTGTCTTCCATGCGCTGGGCGCCGAAAACGCGGCCCGTGCTGAGGTCCACCACCTGCACGGTGGCGCTGAAATCCAGGCTGGTGATGCTGGTGCGTTTGAGGCGCACGGTCTCCTGCTTGGTCTTGTAATCGGTGCTGCGCTCCTCCTTGGCGGACTGGTTGCGACTCAGGTCCGAGCGGTTCACGTTCACGATGACCAGCACGCTGGGCCCCAGCAGCTTGCCCAGGC
>JAYVRY010000255.1:0-3810 GCA_043775845.1 Acidobacteriota bacterium | reverse complement strand
CGCTCTCCTGCAGTGCGGTTTCGGTGGCCACACGATCCGTGAGATCCCGGATGACGCAGATGAACTTGTCCTGGTCGGGGACAAAGGTGGTGGAGATTTCCACGGGAAAAGCGGTCCCGTCCTTCCGGCGATGCTGGGACTGGAACCGGCTCGAGCCCTCCACCTTCATCTGCCGTGTGTGCTCGTCCGTCTCGGGCCTGGATTCGATGGCATCGAGGTCGCTGATGTGCAGGGCCCGGAGCTCTTCCTCCGAATAGCCGCTCATCCGCAGGTAGGCGTCGTTGGCACCGAGCAGGGCACTGTCGCCGCCCATCAAGAGGTAGCCGTCCAGGTTCGTTTGGACCAACGCCCTGTAGTCCTCGGCCTGGGCAAGGACCTTGGCCTCCTGGGATTCGAAGTGGAGCGCGTTGCGCAGGATCAGGGCGAAGACCGGCGAGAGGGCGTTCAGCAGTCGCACCACGTCATCCGTGCGCTGCAGGTTCAGATGGTCCAGGGCGAAGAGGGTGCCCACCCGCCGGTCACCCACCCGCAGGGGCGTCATGCTGAGGGAGCCAACGCCGAGCCGGTCCATGACGGCACCCACCCCGGATGGGGCCGTGGGCCGGAGGAGGAGGGCGGCCTGGTGGAAATCAGGCTGGAAGTCCACCAGCTGGACCAGGCTCAGGTGGAGGGCGTCGGTGCGGGCCCGGGCAGGCTCGATGGCCACGATCCGCAGGGACCCGTCGCGGACATCAGGGCCGTGCTGGAGCATGGCCACCGCCCGCACGCCCATGAGCTCGCGCAGCTGCCGGGTGAGATACTGCCCCATCTCGCCGGGACTTTCGGAGAACTTCAGGATCTCCGCCAGGAAGTCCACGATCATAAACTGGACCGCGGCGTCGTCGGGCTGGTGCAGCGATTCAGTCATGGCGGCTCGCGGCGCGGGCGGCCTGGTGAAGGCTGGCCAGCAGGGGCTCGAGGGAGACGGGCAGGATCTCCACGGACAGGCCCAGGAACTCGCTGGCCTCCCGCAGGGCCTCGTGGGGTACTGGGATCAGGCCCGTATCGAGGTAGATCATCTTCGAATGCATCTCCTGCATGAAGGTTCTGGCGCAGGGGCCCAGCAGGCCCAGCTGGCCCACGAAGATTTGCCTCCAGGCCAGGGCCCATTCTGGCATGAGGAAGAAGGCCCCCTCCTTCCGGAGCTTCCGGTAGGCCTCCCGGCCCAGGATGATCTCGCAGCAGTTGAGGCCGACCGTGCGGGCGGTGCCGGGCTCGGCCTCGAAGGTATCCATGTGCCCGCAGCAGTCCCCGTAGGCCAGCACCACCTCCTGATCCGAATGCTGCTCCCGGGCGGCCCCCAGGGCGCCCTGGAGCCGGGTCTCCAGCTTCGCGGGCACCATGTGCAGCATGGAGTTGAGGAACGCCACGGGCAGGTCGAGCCGGCCCGAAGCCTGCAGCGCCTCGATCTCCTTGCGGAAGATCGAACAGGAAATGCAAAGCTTCGGCTTCTCCTGGCTCATGCCTGGATGCCTCCGGCCCGGCACACGGCATCCGTGATGGCGGCGAGGCATTCCGGAGGCGTGTCGAACTGGATGTCGGCGCTGGAGGTGGACAGGATGAACTGGCGGTCCTCTCCCCGCTGGGCGAAAGCCCGATCGCAGAGGGCGCTGACCTCCTCGGGCCGCAGCTCCACCAGGCCGGGGCCGTTCAGGTTGCCCATGACCACGGGGCCTGGGCCCAGAATCCGCCGGGCGACACCCAGATCCTCATCCCCATCGAGGACGTAGGCCACTACGTTGGGCAGCCCCTTGAAGCGGGGCAGCCAGGGCACCAGCGGGCAGCCCCCGTGGTGGAAGACCACCGGGCCCGGGAGCTGCGCCAGGGCCGCCTGCAGGCAGGGCAGGGTGAGGCTGTAGGCCACCTCGTCGGTGACGATGAAGCCATTGGCCAGGTTGGCGGTCAGCGCCAGGCCCGTGGCGCCATCGCTGAGCATGGCCTTGCCCAGGTCCACGAAGAAGGGCGTCAGCCGGTCCAGCAGGGCCCGGGCCACCTCGGGCTCGAAGAGGAGGGCATCGAGCCAGGCCTCCAGGCCGATAACCAGGGGCGGGATGTCCGCGGGACTCACCAGCACGCCGAAGATGGGTACCTCGCCCGCGTACTGTTTCGAGAGGATGCGGATGGTTTCCCGCAGGTAAACCAGGCGCGGGTGGCTGTCCACGTCTGGCAGGGGGAGCCTGAGCATGTCCGTGGCGCTCCGGGCCACGAACTCCACCACGTTGGGGGCCTGGTTCGGTCGCGCCCGCCAGGGGCTGCCGAAGGCCTCGCCGAGGGCTGGCACGAAGAAGGGGCTGATGAGCAGGTCGGGGCTGAAGGTCTCGCGGATGGCCATCTGGCCTTCGGCGTAGCAGCCGGCCAGGCTGTAGTGGTCGTCCAGGGGCGTGCCCGTGAGCCGCGCGCCGTAGAGGCTCGCATTGAGGAAGAAGGGCGGGCGGTCCGTGGGCTGGTTCTGGAGGGCGGCGAGGATGCGTTCGAGGCTGTTCATGAGGACACCCCCCGGGAGGGCCCATCGATGGATTTGGACCGCTGGACCAGGCTCTCGAAGAGGCCCGAGGCCTCCACGGCGCTGGCGGCGGTGCCATCGCCGCCGAAGTCCGCCACCAGCTCGGGCCGCAGCTTGAACACTGCCCCGCCCACGGCGAGCTGCAGCCGGCCCTTGAGGCCCCGGCGGTCGATCTCGCTGCGGATCTTGACCACGTTTTTGGCGGTGGTGTACATCATGGCCGAGGCGCCGATGACCCGGGCGCCGGTCTCCACAGCCTTGTCCACGAACTGCTCGGCGCTCACGTCCACGCCCAGGTCGTGGACAATCCAGCCGTCGGCCCGCAGAAACGCCACCACCATCTTGCGGCCCAGGGGATGGAAATCGTCCTCCACATTGCCCAGCACCACGGGGCCCCGGCTGGGCTGGGCGCTGCTGACTGTGTCCGACTCCAGCAGGAGGCGGGCGAGCACATCTTCGGCGATCTTGGAGGCCACGTAGCCGGTGGCCAGGGAGACCCCGCCCGCCCCCACGGCCCACTTCTTGCCAAAGGTCTCCAGCACCGGGGCGAGCAGCTCGGGGACCACGCGGTGGTACGGGCGGCTCCGGGCCCAGTCGTCGATGATGGCGATGGCGTGGGCCCGTTCGGCCCGCTCGATGGCTTCGAGGAGTTCCTGGTGATGGTTCCGATCCATGGCTCCTCCCAGGAGGCAAGGCAGAGTGGTGATCGGGCAATCCTGAATGGAGTGGTTTTCTATTTCACACCTATCGGTCACGGCAAGGGGGGGATGAATCCGGAGATGTGCCTAAAATCACCAAATGAAAGCCTTCATGTCGTTCCCTTCGATCTAACCCCTGGGGCGCCCGGCATTGGCAAAGCCTGTGGGCACAGTTTCCGCGATAATGCCGAACCGCACCGAGGTCGCTATGCCCAAGAAGGACACGCCGCTCTTCCCCCTGCGCAAGGGCCTGCACGCCCGCCAGGCGCACGTGGACTTGCCCCCGGGCACCTTCGAGGAGGAGCATGCGCGCAACGGCTTCTTCGGCCGCACCACCCACCTCTACCGCCTGCACCCGGTCACGGACTGGACCCGCATCGAGGGCCCCCTGCGGCCCCACAGCTACGACCTGAACGGGCTGCAGCCCTCCCCGGACGCAGCCATCCAGGCTTCGATGTTGGGCAGCCGGGAACCCGCCTTCGCCCCCATCTGCCTCCTCCACAACGCCGACGTGGCCCTGCACTGGGTGGCGCCTTCGGCCATGGGCTTCTTCTACCGGAACGCCGACGG
>JAYVRY010000254.1:0-3810 GCA_043775845.1 Acidobacteriota bacterium | reverse complement strand
GGGGTCGAGATGGCAGCGCCACCGCCCCCGCCGCCGCAGGCGCCGAGCAGAACGAGAGAAAGCAGAAGGGCGGGCAGGAGTGGACGCATGGGCTCGGGGGAGGGAGAAACCAGCATGAATAGATTCAAAACATCGTCAAGATCTTTGTAGTTAGATATTTCGATGTAGTTCGAAGGCACTAACAGGCGCCACGGGGTTTAGCCCGCCTTGCGCTATCCTCGACACGGAGGTTGCCGTGGCCCTGGATATTCCGACCCCCCTCTTCGTGGGGGAGCGCCTGCGAGATTTGATCCTCTGCTACTCAGGGCCCTGGGCCTTCCTGCCCTACATGCGCAACCGCGAAGATACAGAACTGCTCTGGCATGCCCGCCAGGGCGTGATCCTGGCCTTCGCCGAATGCGTCTTCACCTTGGCCATGGTGATCGTGGGCCTCTTTCCCATCTTCGGCATCATCTCTGTGCGCTTCTTCCTGCCCCTCTGGCTGCTCTGGTGCCTGGGCATGTCCGTGACGAGCATCCTCCAGGCCACTAAGGGCAAGAAGCACCGCATTCCGGTGATCCATCAGTTCGTGGAATACCTCTGATCCGATGCGGGGACCCGCACGGATCAGAATCATGTCGAGGTTGGAACGGCCCTACTCTGTTCGCCGAGCATTCAGGATCAGCATCGCGTCGCCGTAACTGAAAAACCTGTATTTCTCCCGAACCGCTTCTGCATAAACCGCCTGGGCCAACTCCAACCCCAACAGCGCGGACACGAGCACGAAGAGGGTGCTTTCGGGCAGGTGGAAGTTGGTGAGGAGGTGGTCGGCGGTACGCAGTCGATAGCCGGGGGAGATGAAGAGGCGTGTGGCGCCTTCCCGCGCGAGCCGCTGGCCATCCCAGGCGCCTTCTAGGGTGCGCAGGGAGGTGGTCCCCACGCAGAGGATGGGCCGTGATCGATCATGTAAAACAGGTTCAAGAACGGACGAAGTGGTTTCCAGAATCTCGAAGCGCTCCTCATGCATGGCGTGATCTTCGAGGCGGTCGGCGGTCATGGGGCGGAAGGTGCCCAGGCCGACGTGCAGCCGCACCGGATGCCAGCCGCAGCCCCGGGCTATCAGGGTCTGGATGAGTTCGGGCGTGAAATGGAGGCCCGCCGTCGGAGCGGCCACCGCCTCTCCCTCCCGGGCCGCAAAGACTGTCTGGTAGCGGGTCTCGTCCTCGTCGCCGGCCAGGTGTTCGATGTAGGGTGGCAGGGGCAGGCGGCCGATGCGGTCAATCTCGTCCCAGTCCAGGCCGTGAACCGCATGCACCCGCACAGCCCGCAGCCCTTCGGGCAGGGTCCCCTGCACCTCGAGGCGCGCCAGCTCGCCCTTGGAGACCGGATCCACCACGGTAGCCGAGGCGCCGGGTTTCAGACGGGCGCCGGGCTTGACCATGGCTTCGAACACACCGTCCCCCAGGCTGCGCAGCAGCAGAGCTTCGCCCGCGCCGCCGCCGGCGCGGCGCAGGAAGAGCCGGGCGTGGCGGACCCGCACATCGTTGGGGACGCACAGGCTGCGGGGTGGGACGAGTTGGGGCAGATCCTTGATGGTCTGGTGGGACCAGTTCCCCGTTCGGGCATCCACCACCAGCAGGCGGGCCCCGTCGCGGTCTGGCGGCGGGTGCTGGGCGATCAGCTCCGCAGGCAGGTCGAAGTGGAAGTCGGATCGCTGCATTGGCCCCTTCAGGCCTCGGCGAACTGCAGCTTGTGCAGGCGGGCGTACTCGCCGTCGCGGGCGAGCAGCTCGTCGTGGCTGCCCATCTCGACGATGCGGCCCAGCTTCATGGCGCAGATGCGCGTGGCCCGCTGGATGGTACTGAGGCGGTGGGCGATCACCAGGGTGGTGCGGTTTTCCATAAGGGTTTCAAGAGCGGCCTGCACGGCCCGCTCGCTTTCTGTGTCGAGGGCGCTGGTGGCTTCGTCCAGGATGAGGATGGGCGGGTCCTGCAGCAGGGCCCGGGCGATGGCCAGGCGCTGGCGCTGGCCGCCGCTGAGGCTGGAGCCCGTCTCAGCTAAGGGTGTGTCATAGCCCTTGGGCAGGGTCTGGATGAAATCATGCGCATGGGCTTTTTTCGCGGCCTCGATGACGGCCTCCCGGCTGGCGTGGAGGCCGTAGGCGATGTTGTCATGCACCGTGTCCATGAAGAGCAGCGTCTCCTGAGTGACGATGCCGATGATCCTGCGCAGCGCCTGGAGATCGAAATCGCGGAGATCGATGCCGTCCAGGGTGATGCGCCCTGCGGTGGGATCGAAAAAGCGCGGCACCAGGTTCACCAGGGTCGTCTTGCCGCCGCCGCTGCCGCCCACCAGGGCCACGGTTTCGCCGGATCGCACCTCGAGGTCGATGCCCCGGAGCACGGGGTGCTTGGCGTCATAGGTAAACTCGACGCCTTCGAAGCGCAGCGCCTGGGGTCGGGCCGGCACGGTCTTTGGGTTGGGACTCAGGGGCAGCTCGGGCTTCCGGTCGAGCATGGTGTAGACCCTGTCGAGGCTGGCGGAGGCCACCTGGATCTCGTTGTTGAGCTTGGTCAGGCGGCGGAGCGGATCGTAGAGGGCGTAAATAGCCAGGATGTAGGTGAGAAAGTTTTCGGTGGTGAGGGTGCCAGATTTAAAGCGCCCGGAGGCGTAGGCAGCAAGGCTGGCCAGCAGCAGTCCGCCCACCAGCTCCATGATCGGCGTGGACAGGGCCGAGGCCCGGGCGCTCTTCATGCCCAGGCGGTAGAGTTCCTGGTTCTGGATCTTGAAGCGCTGCACTTCGTAGGATTCCCGGGCGAAAGCCTGGACCACTCGGATGTTGCTGAACACTTCCTTGAGCCGCTGGAGCAGGCGGCTGGAGGCCTCCTGGTTCCGGTGGTTCACCTTCCGGATCCGCTGGCTCAGCTTCTTCACGGGCAGGACCACCAGGGGACCCGCAAGGAAGAGGGTAAGGCTGAGCTGCCAGTCCATGTAAAGGACGGTGACCAGCATGGTGAGGGCCACGCAGATCTCGCGGACAGCTTCAGCCAACTGGTTGCTGGCGATGCCCTGCACTGCGCCCACGTCGCTGATGCTGCGAGTGATCAGTTCCCCCACGGGATGCTTCTGGAAGAAGGCGGGCTCCTGGGTCATGAAGTGGGCGAATAGCCGCTCGCGCAGGGCCTGGGTGGCCAGGATGCCACTGCGGACCATCAGCAGGGTCCCGGTGTAGATGAGGACACCTTTCAAGGCAAAGAGGGATACCAGCACTAGGGGCACCAACAAGCCGGCACGCAGGATCGAGGCTTCGGGCAGGCGGGCCATGGCCCAGGCGCGCAGGTGCTCCAGCTGGCTGAAGAGGCCCGGCTGGGAGGCCTGCAGGGCGTGGGCCTTCCCATCGTCGAACACGAACTTGATGGAGGCAATGAGGGCGCCCTGGCAGAGGCCCGCCAGGAGCAGCAGAAGCGAAGCCCCCGCGATGAGGGGGGCATGGGGTCGCAGGTGGTCGTTGAAGAAGCGCAGGAGTCGAGACATGGTCAGGAACCAGCTTAACCCCTCCCTGCTGGATGTCAGGGACCCCGCCTACTCCACCGTCACAGTCACCGTGCTCTTGCCATCATCCAGGCTGAACAATTCTGAGCCTTTGGGGGCATTGAGGGCCTGGTCCATGAGGCGCTCCAGGTCGACGCCCTTCTTCTTGGCCTGCCGCATCTGTTCGTCCGACAGGTAGCCGCCCACGGCCCGGGCCAGGCCCACGGCCAGACGGATGGTGAGGGCCTCGGCCTTGTCTTTTTCTTTCACACGGACCACGAGGAAGCGTCCCTGGGCGGG
>JAYVRY010000253.1:0-3827 GCA_043775845.1 Acidobacteriota bacterium | reverse complement strand
GCCACTCTTTATCCTCTGGGCCCGGCCTTCCGATAGGCGGGAAGTCTGCCCCAGTGGCAGTCGCGCCGGGCACCCGGCCATGCCAAGGCTGTTCGAACCCCCTGAGGGAGTGTGTCGATGAGCATCGGACCCCGCAGCATCCCCAGGCCCCCGGCGGGCGGACTGGACGTCCCTCACATCATTGATGCCTTCGCCTATCGGATGATGTATTCCATCGCGAAGGATCAACACACGGCCAACGAATTCGACGTTTACAAGGCCCTGGCCTACGCCGTGCGCGATCGGCTCATGGAGCGTTGGTTCGAGACGCAGAGCACCTACTACCATTGCGACGCCAAGCGGGTGTACTACCTGTCGCTGGAATTCCTCATGGGCCGGGCCCTCACCAACAACATCATGAACCTGGGCGCCGGGGATGCCTATTCCCGGGCCATGGAACAGGTGGGTTTCAGGCTGGAGGACATCAGTGAGCAGGAATGGGATGCTGGCTTGGGCAATGGCGGCCTGGGCCGTCTCGCCGCCTGCATCCTGGATGCCGCTGCCACCCTGGAACTGCCCTTCTATGGCTATGGCATCCGCTACGACTACGGCATCTTCGTCCAGAAAATCATGGATGGTCGCCAGGTGGAGTTCCCGGATGGCTGGCTGCGCTATGGCAATCCCTGGGAGATCCAGCGTCCGGATGCCATTTTCCCGGTGCGGTTCTACGGCCATACCCATGGCCACTACGATCAGGAAGGCCGGTACCGCGTGGCCTGGCGCGATACCCAGGATGTGTGGGCCATGGCCTACGACACGCCGGTGTCGGGCTTCCGGAACGGCACCGTGAACACGCTGCGCCTGTGGTCGGCCAAGTCGAGCCGCGAATTCGACCTGGCCCACTTCAACTCGGGCGAGTACGTGCGGGCCGTGGAGAACAAGACCCTCTCTGAAAATATCTCCAAGGTGCTCTACCCGGCCGATGACCAGAGCGCGGGCAAGGAGCTGCGCCTGAAGCAGCAGTACTTCTTCGTGTCGGCCACCTTGCAGGATGTGGTTCGGCGTTTCAAGAAGCGCCATACGTGGCAGTGGGAGGAGCTGCCAGACAAGGTCGCCATCCAGATGAATGACACCCATCCGGCACTGGCGGTGCCTGAGCTCATGCGGGTGCTGGTGGACGAAGAGGGCCTGGAGTGGGAGCTGGCCTGGTCCCTCACCCAGCAGGTCTGCGCCTACACCAACCACACGGTCCTGCCCGAAGCCATGGAGATCTGGCCCATGGATCTCTGGCGTTCCCTGCTGCCCCGCCACGTGGAAATCGTGGAGGAGATCGACCGCCGCTTCCGGATGGCGGTGCGGCAACGTTACCCCTTTGACGATGCGAAGCTCCACCGCCTGGCCATCATCGACAACGGCCACAGTGTGCGCATGGCCAACCTGGCCATCGTGGGCAGCCATTCGGTGAATGGCGTGGCCCAACTCCATACGGATATCCTCAAGGCTTCGACTTTCGCGGAAATGAATGAGCTCTTCCCGGGGCGGATCAACAACAAGACCAACGGCATCACGCCCCGTCGCTGGCTGCTCAAGTGCAACCCGGGTCTGGCCGGTCTCGTGACCGAGGCCATTGGCGAGGGCTGGACCAAGGATCTGGATGCCCTGAGGGGCCTGACTCCTTTCGCCACCGACGCCGCGTTCCAGCAACGGTGGACCCGCATCAAGCGGAATAACAAGGAGGCCCTGGCCGAATGGACCCAGCGCACGGAGGACATCAGCCTGGCCCCCGATTTCCTCTTTGACGTCCAGGTAAAGCGCATCCACGAGTACAAGCGGCAGCTGTTGAACCTTCTCCATGTGGCCACCCTCTGGAACCGCCTGCGGGATGGCATCGACATCGGGGCACCCCGGGCCGTCATGTTTGGCGGCAAGGCGGCCCCAGCCTACTGGGCGGCCAAGCAGATCATCCACCTCACCCACGCCATGGCCAAGGCCATCTCGGCCGACCCTGCCGCCAAAGGGCGTCTCAGCCTGGCCTTCCTGCCCAACTACCGCGTGTCTCTGGCGGAGCTGATATTCCCCGCCGCCGAATTATCCGAGCAGATCTCCACGGCCGGCACCGAAGCTTCGGGCACCGGCAACATGAAGGCCGCCCTCAACGGCGCCCTCACCATCGGCACACTCGATGGGGCTAACGTGGAGATCAAGGAGGAGGTGGGCGAGGCCAACATTTTCATTTTCGGCCACACGGCTGAAGGCATCGTCTCGCTGCGGGATTCCGGTTATCAGCCAGGGGAATGGGCCCGGGGCAATCCTGAGCTGCGGCGCGCCATCGAGACCATCTCGACCCTCGAAGGCGGGTTATTCCAATCGCTGGGCCAGGCGCTCATGGACTCGGACCACTACTTCCACTGCGCGGACTATGCGTCCTACCTGGAAACCCAGGAGCGGGTCACCGCCACCTATGCCGACCCTTCCGAGTGGGCGCGCATGTCCATTCTCAATGTGGCGGGCATGGGCAAGTTCTCCATTGACCGCACGGTGAAGGACTATGCCCGGGAGATCTGGAACACACCCTTCATTCCTGTGTCCCTCTTGTAGACTGTTGCCTCACCTCTCCCTCCAGGACGTGCCCCATGCCCAACCCCATTCGCCGCATTGCCATCTCCACCGGTGGTGGCGACGCCCCGGGCCTCAATGCCGTCATTCGCGCCGTGGTCATCTCCGCCGCCAACCGGGGCTGGGAATGTTATGGCATCCGCGAGGGCTTCAACGGCATCCTCTTCCCCGAGCGCTTCGACGAAGGGGGGCTCATGCGCCTCACCCGCGAGCGGGTGCGGGGCATTGGCCACCTGGGCGGCACCATCCTGGGCACCACCAACAAGGGCAATCCCCTCCAGTTCCCCATCAAGATGCCCGATGGCACTGTGCGGGAAGTGGATCGCACCGACGAAATCCTGGAGTTCTTCGCCCGCAAGGAACTGGACGCGCTGGTGTCCATCGGCGGCGATGGTTCTCTCACCATCGCCAACGTCCTGCACCAGAAGGGCCTGAAGGTGGTGGGCGTCCCCAAGACCATCGACAACGACCTGGACAAGACTGCCACCACCTTCGGTTTCGATACGGCTGTAGCCTTCGCCACGGACTGCGTGGACCGGCTGCACAGCACCGCTGAAAGCCACCAGCGGGTGATGGTGGTGGAGATGATGGGCCGCTACGCCGGTTGGATCGCCCTGAACTCGGGCATTTCGGGCAGCGCCCACGCCATCCTCATCCCGGAAATTCCCTTCGATCTGGAGAAAGTGGCTACCAAAATCATCCGGCGGGACCAGGAAGGCCGTATGTACTCCCTGGTGGTGGTGGCCGAGGGCGCCAATCCGGCCCACGGCCATCGGGCCGTGCTGGAAGCAGCTGGCGTGGGCCATGCGGAGCGTCTGGGCGGCATCGGCGACTGGGTGGCCAAGTCCCTGCAGGAACTCACGGGCAAGGATTCCCGGGTGGTGGTGCTGGGCCACCTGCTGCGGGGTGGCAGCCCCACCAGCTTCGACCGCCTGGCGGCCCTGCGCTTCGGGGCAGCGGCCGTGCGGGCCCTGGACGAGGGGCACAGCGGCATCATGGTGGCCCTGGCCTTCCCCAATGTGAACTATGTGCCCCTGGAGGAAGTGGCGGGCCGCATGAAGGCCGTGCCCCTTGACTGCGACATCCTGCAGACGGGCCGGGATCTGGGCATCTGCTTCGGCGATTAGGCCGCCTTTGAAACCCGGTTTTGCAACTTTGGGCCAGCGCCGGTAATTTGGAAGGGTCCATCTTTGGAGGCCCCATGCCTGTCGTCAACCCTGCGCAATACGTCC
>JAYVRY010000252.1:0-3838 GCA_043775845.1 Acidobacteriota bacterium | reverse complement strand
CAGTGGTTGTTGTTCGCGGTGGACTGGAACGGGTTCGTGACCTGGATCCAGAGCCACTTGAGCTTCCCGTCCTCGAGGTCCCGCATCATTTCCGTGATGTGGCTCCCGACCTTCGGGTTGATCGTCTTCGGCGGGAGCTTCCAGTGCTCCTCGGCGTGGGCGCGGTGCTCGGGATTGTCGACCGTCATGTCGGCCGGGAGGCGGTGCGCGAACGTGCCGACCTCTCGCGCGGTGCCGCACGCGGAAGGCTGGCCCGTGAGCGAGAAGGCGCCCATGCCGGGCTTGGCCTGCTTGCCCGTGAGCAGGTGTAGCATGTAGGCCTGCTCGTTCACCCAGGTGCCGCGGGTGTGCTGGTTGAAGCCCATGGTCCAGAAAGAAACCTGCTTGCGCGACGCGTTCGCGTACTCGTCAGCCAGCTGCACCAGCTTGGCCTTGAAGGCCTCCAGGGATTCATCGGGATCGCCCTTGGCGAGCGTAGCCACGAAGTCCAGGGTGTAGGGCTCCACGCCCTTTTGGAAATCCTCGAAGGAAATGAGCCAATGCTTTTGCGCGCTGCCCGAGGCCGTCTGGGCACGCTCCTGCTTGGCCTCGGGATCGAGGCCCCGGGCGATGGCTTCTTTCTTCGTGAGGATCACGGTCTTCTGCCGGGCCTGGGTGTCCTTCTCCGCCGCGAAAGCCTTGATCGAATCCTCGCGCAGGCCAAAGCCAATGTCTGTGGGACCCGCCGCAAACACGCAGTGCTTGGCCACGTAATCCTTGTCCACGGCGCCGCGCTTCACCACTTCCCGGGCCAGGTAGTTCCAGATCGCCAGGTCCGTATTGGGTTTGAAGACGATTTCCAGGTCCGCGCCTTCGGAGGTGGCGTTGGAGTACGTGGTGAGGTTGATGATGCGGTAGCTGGGGCGGCGGAGCCGTTCTTCCATGATCCGCGCCCAAAGCATGGGATGCATTTCCGCCATGTTGGCGCCCCAGGTCACCACCGCATCCGTGAGCTCGATGTCCTCGTAGCAACCCGAGGGTTCGTCGATGCCGAAGGTCTGCATGAAGGCCGCCACCGCTGAGGCCATGCAATGCCGCGCGTTGGGATCGAGGTTGTTGGAGCGCCACCCGGCCTTCACCAGCTTCACGGCCGCGTAGCCTTCCATGATCGTGTACTGGCCCGAGCCCATGACGGCTACGCCCGTGGGGCCCAGGGCGCTATGGGCGCGAGTCCACTGCTCCTTCATGACATCGAAGGCCTCCTTCCAAGACACGGCCTCGAAGTCGCCCTGCTTATCGAACTTCCCGTTTTTCTTCCGGAGGAGCGGCCGTGTCAGCCGGTCCTCGCCGTACATGATCTGAGCGCAGGCGTAGCCCTTGGCGCAAAGCAGGCCCTTGTTCACGGGGTTCTGGATATCGCCCTTCACGGCCACCACCCGGCCATCCTTCGAAGCCACGCGAATGCCGCAGCCCGTCCCGCAAAAGCGGCAGACGCCCCGCTCCCAGTTCCACCCCTTGGCCTCGGCCGGCAGGGCCAGCAAGGGAACGCCCGCGGAGCCCACCGCCGCCGTAGTGAAACCAGCCTGAAGGAAGGTGCGACGATTCAGCGTCAAGGTCATGGCGACCTCCTGGGTGGGAATTTAAAACAGGATACTACCGTCTGAAATGAATCAACCCTTGTCCGGCCCTGTTTTTCAACCTAGACATCAGGAATGTCTTCCCTCCTCCAGGTCCCCTGTTGAAATTCTTGGGCTTATTTAGAGTTCGTCGAAGCCTGATCCCCACCCTTACCGGGAAAAGCCTTGCCCACTTCAGCGAAAGCCTTGAGCGTTTCCTGACGGGCTAGGCCGGTGAACTGGATTCCGTTTTCGTCCAGCGTGATCACGCCTCCGAGGGGGAGAAGCCCCTTGCGATCCAGCTTCACGACCGGGCCAGACTGACCCATGGAGGCCATGATGTTGCCCACCAACTCCTGAAAGCCTGCGGCATCCACGTAGATCGCGAAGCGGCCGCCTTCAGGAAGGGCTGCGTTGACCTGCCGGATGCCTGGCTGTGAGGCCAGGGCCCGGCCCGCCGTCATCTTCACCGCCACCTTGTTGAGGAGATCACGGCCCCCTAGAACCATGAGGATGGTGTGCTCATCCACCGCCATCTGGCTGAAGGTGACCTGGGATCCACCGAAGATCAGGCTCGTGAACATGGTGATCTGCGCCGGAGGGAGCTTTCCCTGCAGCATGGCGTTCGGATCCAGGCTGACCTGGGTCCAGGCGCGGCCATCCAACACGCCCTTTTCCACAGCGTAGGCCTCCCCCAATCGCCCCTTCATCAAGGCCTGCTGGGATTCCACTCCCGCCCACCAGGCGGCGGAATCCTTCACGCTCATGGTCATGGTAAAGCCACTGAGGAAGGGCTTGCCCTTGGCGGGTGCTTCCAAGCTCATGGCGATGGATTCCACTTGCTCGGACTGTTTTCGCAGCGCGGCCAAGAGCCCTTCCCGCTGGGCCGAGGTCATGCCTGGATCCTGCAGGGCCAATTCATAGAACACATCCGTGATCCCCGGCCACTGCCCGCCCAAAGCGAGGGCGAAGGGCCCATCCGGCAGGGCGCCCAGCAGCGGGCCCGCAGGCGGGTTGGAAGCCGCAGCTTCCTTGGCAAGCACACTGCCCGTCTTCAGAAAGGCACGCCCTGTCACCACCATGCCTTCGCCCTCTTTGCAATCCAGAGCCACGGCCGCAGAGCGCACGGAGGACCGGACCTTATCCGCCCAGCCCTTGACCTTTTCCACCAGGAAGGCCTGGGCTTGAGCGTTTCCGCTCGCTTGTCCCTTCCCCTGGACGCCAGCCTCTGCCCCGTGGACAAAACCGTTGATGGCCTTTTGGAGGGTCCCCTCGGTCGCCACCACCACCGTGTCATGGCGTTGAAGCCAGGGCAGCACATCCGCCAAGTCTCCCTCGATGCCTTCGGTGGCCTTGAGCGTTTGCTCCAGCAGCGCCTTGCGTTCGGCGATGAGGGCATAGCCACCCTTGAACGCCAGGTAGCGGGTTTCCGTGGCCTCGCCGTTCTTCCACTGGTACCGCTGGAGCGTGCCTTGGGGCTTGGCGTTGAGCGTGCGGCCCAGGGCCAAGGGATCCTTCACGGGCACGTAGATCACGGTCCATGCGGGCTCGGCGCCGCCCTCCGCCTTGGGCTTGACTGGGGTCGCCTTCACCGTTGCCTCGAAGGACACCACGGCCACCGGGCCCTGGGCCAAGTTCTTGGCTTCCAGATGGGCCTTGCTGGGCAGACCCATCATGGATCCGTCCGCATCAAACCCGCCCATAGCCTTGCGATAGCGCAGCTCGGCCTCAGCAGGTCGCCAGGTGAGCTCGATGGACGCCGCCGTGCGCGGGACGAGCTTGAGCAGCTCCGACGGACTCTGGGCGGCGAGACCCGCCGTCAGGGCCAGAAAGACAGTGGAGCGGAATCGGATCGGCATTGAAAACCTCGCAGTCGTCCATCCTTTCGTGCCTGGAGAGGGCTGGCAAGCCTTGAGTCAAGACTGGGCACAGATGCGTGTTACCTCTTTCGCTGCGCGGCGCCCAAGATAATTATTGTAAGCTTTTAGGTCTAGGCATGCCGCCCGTTTTCCAGCTCGGGTCGCGACCATTTCAGCCAGGCCCGAGTCCCGAATACTCGCCCTTGTAGCGCCGCTGTAACCCAGGTGGACGCACCCGGCTTCGCCGTTTGCCGGTCTTGCTCCGGCGCCACAGAGGCTCAACCTCTACAAGCACACTCGCGGCTGGCTGTTCTCCGGCTCGGCTCCGACCCACCGTGGCGAGATTCGAACTGGTCCGGCTTCGCCATCCCCGGTCTTGCTCCG
>JAYVRY010000251.1:0-3841 GCA_043775845.1 Acidobacteriota bacterium | reverse complement strand
GGCGGAGGATGTGGCCGAGGCCCGTGCCTCCTTTGCCGTGCTGGCCCCGGGCCGCGAACCGGATGGCATGAGCCTCGTCGCCACCCTGTTCCTGGGTTTCCCGGACGGCGTGCGCGAGGCGCAGTTGGCCGTCCTGCAACGCTTTCCCGACCAGCTGCGGCTGGAGCTGAGCGATGGGACCTTCGCATCGCCTGCCGTGGACCGCGGCGCCGCCGGACCCGATGACCGCCTGCCCGCTGTGCTGGCCCTGCGCTACCTGATTCCGGACGGCTGCAGCATCGCCGCCCTCGTCTCCAACCACGCCGAGGTATCAGGCCGCTGGAATGCCCCGGCCGCCTGGGGGTCCTGGCCTTTCTGAGGAGCCCTTCTGGACTTCAGCATCGGTACCCCTGCCGGGGATTGCCCAGCCCACCAGGCCCGCCATCCTCCGATGACCGACAGTCCCGCACGCGGGCCCTGGTGTTTGCCGGTGCCCTGACAGCTTCAGCATCGGGCAGGCCCGCCGAGTCGAACCGCCTCATTCCGGGAGTAGCACGGCCTTGAAATGGAGAATGCCTTGCCAAACCCAAGCCAGGTGCGTCGTTCCTTCAAACCGAACCAGAGGAGGTCAGCATGATCAATGATGGCAAATGCCCATTCTCCGGCGGCGCTGGGAGCCATGCTGTGTCCGGTGCCCCAACCAATGCCGACTGGTGGCCCCGACAGCTGAACCTGAAGATGCTTCACCAGCAGTCCTCCAAGTCCAATCCCATGGGCGAGGCGTTCAACTATGCCGAAGCTTTCAAGAGCCTCGATCTGGATGCCGTGGTCAAGGACCTCCATGCGCTGATGACGGATTCCCAGGACTGGTGGCCTGCGGACTACGGCCACTACGGGCCGTTCTTCGTCCGCATGACCTGGCATGCTGCAGGCACCTACCGCATCGCGGATGGTCGCGGCGGTGCTGGCACCGGAGCCCAGCGGTTCGCGCCCCTCAACAGCTGGCCGGACAATGGCAACCTCGACAAGGCGCGCCGCCTGCTCTGGCCCATCAAGCAGAAATACGGCCGCAAGTTGTCCTGGGCCGACCTGATCGTCCTCGTCGGCAATGTGGCGCTGGAATCCATGGGGTTCAAGACCTTCGGGTTCGGGGGCGGCCGCTCGGACATCTGGGAGCCTGAAGACGAAATCAACTGGGGCCCGGAAACCACGTGGCTGGGTGACGGGCGATTCAAGGGTGACCGTCAGCTCGACAACCCGCTGGGCGCGGTTCAGATGGGCCTGATCTATGTGAATCCCGAGGGCCCCAACGGCAGGCCGGATCCCCTTGGCTCAGCCCGGGACATCCGGGAGACCTTTGCCCGGATGGCCATGGATGACGAGGAGACCGTCGCGCTCACTGCGGGCGGCCACACCTTCGGCAAGGCCCACGGCGCCGCTGCCACCGCCCATGTCGGCCGCGAGCCGGAAGGCGCGGGCCTTGAGGAACAGGGGCTCGGCTGGAAGAACACCTTCGGCACCGGCAAGGGGGCCGATACCATCACCAGCGGCATCGAAGGCGCCTGGACGCCCAACCCGATCCGGTGGGACAACGGCTACTTCGAGACCTTGTTCGGGTACGAGTGGGAGCTGACCCAGAGCCCGGCTGGCGCCCACCAGTGGACACCCAAGGATGCTGCGGCCGCGACCACCGTGCCGGATGCCCATGATCCGACCCAGCGCCACGCCCCGATGATGACCACGGCCGACATGGCCATGCGCATGGACCCGGCCTACGAAAAGATCTCGCGTCACTTCATGCAGAACCCGCAGGCCTTCGCGGAGGCCTTCGCCCGGGCCTGGTTCAAGCTGACACACCGAGACATGGGCCCCCACGCCCGCTACCTCGGCAAGCTGGTGCCGTCGGAGGCTCTGATCTGGCAAGACCCGGTTCCCGCCGTCGACCACCCACTGGTGGACGAGCAGGACATCACGGCCCTGAAGGCGAAGATCCTCGCCACGGGCCTGACCATCTCCCAGCTGGTCGCGACCGCCTGGGCATCGGCGGCGAGCTTTCGTGGCAGCGACAAGCGTGGCGGGGCCAATGGTGCACGCCTCCGCCTCGCCCCGCAAAAGGATTGGGAGGTCAACCAGCCGGCGGAACTGGCCAAGGTACTTCCCGTTCTGGAGGCCATCCAGCAGGCCTTCAACGCCGCGCAACCCAGCGGCAAGAAGGTCTCGCTGGCTGATCTGATCGTGCTCGGGGGCTGCGCAGCCATCGAGGCCGCCGCCCAGAAGGCTGGCCACGAAGTGAAGGTCCCCTTCTCGCCGGGGCGCTCAGATGCCTCGCAGGAGCAGACGGATGCTGACTCTTTTGCCGTGCTTGAGCCCATGGCCGATGGGTTCCGCAACTACAGCCGCAAGGGACTCGAAGCCTCAGCGGCCGAGCTGCTGCTGGACAAGGCGCAGCTGCTGACCCTCACGGCCCCCGAGATGACGGTGCTGATCGGCGGCCTGCGGGTGCTCCATGCGACCGTTGGCCAGTCCAGACACGGCGTGTTCACCCAGCGACCCGAAACCTTAACCACTGACTTTTTCGTGAACCTCCTCGACATGCAGACGAAGTGGCAGAAGTCGGCCACCTCCGAAGGTCTGCTGGAGGGCCATGACCGGGCGACGGGCGAGCTGAAGTGGACCGGCACCCTCGTGGATCTCGTCTTCGGTTCGAACTCCCAGCTCAGAGCCATCGCGGAGACCTATGCGTGCAGTGACTCGCAGCCGATGTTCGTGCGCGACTTTGTGGCCGCCTGGGCCAAGGTCATGAACCTTGATCGCTACGATCTTGCTTGACCCTGCGGGGTCAGTCTTCCCGCCCTTCCCCAAGGAGATTCCATGGACATCAACATCGGCATTCCCGCCGAAGATCGCCAAGCCATTGCCGACGGCCTCGCCCGCCTGCTGGCCGACAGCTACACCCTCTACCTCAAGACCCACAACTTCCATTGGAACGTGAAGGGCCCCATGTTCCAGACGCTGCACCTGCTCTTCGAGACCCAGTACACGGAACTGGCGCTGGCGGTGGACCTGGTGGCCGAGCGCATCCGTGCCCTGGGCTACCCGGCCCCTGGCACCTATGCGGAGTTCGCGAAGCTCTCCAGCATCCCCGAGCCCACGGGCGTGCCCAAGGCCACGGCCATGATCAGGGAACTGGTGGAAGGCCAGGAGGCCGTGGTTCGCACCGCCCGTTCCATCTTCCCCCTCGTGGACAAGGTGGGGGACGAGCCCACGGCCGACTTGCTAACCCAACGCATGCAGATCCACGAGAAAAACGCCTGGATGCTGCGCAGCCTGCTGGAAGACTGAGCGGCCCTTCCTCTCCTGGCGGCTGACCTCTCATTCTTCCTATTTCCGACTTTTTTGGTAAACTACTCGTCCGCGACCCTCGCACCCAAGGAGAAGACCATGGCCTACACCGCCAAGTCCTATGACCACCTGAAGGGCGGCGCCCTGAAAGGGCTCAGCGACGCCCAGCTGGACCAGCACTTCACCCTCTACAAGGGCTATGTCACCAAGTTGAACGAGATCGAAGAGAAGCTGGCCACGGCCGACAACACCAAGCCCAATTACTCCTTCAATGAGTTCAGCGAACTGAAGCGCCGCGAGGCCGTGGCCTTCAACGGCTCCTTCCTGCATGAGCTCTACTTCGAGAACCTGGGCGCGGATAGCGATGTCAGCGCCAACCTCAAGGCCGCCCTCGATGCCGCCGGTGGCCAGGACAAGGTCATCGCCGACCTGAAGGCCACCGCCATGGGCGGCCCCGGCTGGGCCCTGCTCACCCGCAACCGCCGCGACGGCAAGCTGCACACCTACTTCGTCGCCGAGC
>JAYVRY010000250.1:0-3844 GCA_043775845.1 Acidobacteriota bacterium | reverse complement strand
TCGCGCACCGTCTGCCGGCCGATATGAACGTGGATGATGCGGCCCACCGCACGCATTCGGAAGAGATCTGGAAGCTGCCGCACAACACACTCAATCCCAAGATCGGCAGCCACATCGTGCAGATGATGCGGGATCTGGAAGACGGCAAGGTGCGCTGGCTCTGGGTGCAGGTCACGAACCCCTTCCAGTCCACGGCCAACGCCAACCATTGGATCGAAGCCGCCCGCAAGCTCGACAACTTCATCGTGGTGTCAGACGTATATCCGACGCTGTCGTCGAAGGTGGCGGACCTCATCCTGCCCTCGGCCATGATCTACGAAAAGTGGGGCGGCTACGGCAACGCTGAGCGGCGTACGCAGCTTTGGCGCCAGGTGGTGCCGCCCCCCGGCGAGGCCCGCAGCGATGTGTGGCAGATGATGGAATTCTCGAAACGGTTCACGCTTTCTGAAGTCTGGGGTGAGCAGAAGGTCCCCGGTCTGGAGGCCGAGGGCTTCGAAAAAGGCAAGCTGCCTGCGGTTCTGCCTGCCGCGGAAGCCTTGGGATACAAGCCCGACAGCACGCTCTACGACGTGCTCTTCGCCACGCCCGCTGCCAAGACATTCGCCTGGCCCGATCCCGTGGCCTTCGGCAAACCCAATTCCACGGTGGTTCACGCGGGCATTACCTGGTTCCCGGAAAAGGCGCTCTTCGAGGAATACCGTCGCTTCGGCCTGGGCCATGGCCATGATCTGGCGCCCTTCGATGTCTACTTCAAGCGTGACGTCTCCGGCCTCCGCTGGCCCGTGGTGGAGGGCAAGGAAACGCCCTGGCGCTTCAACGATCTGTACGATCCCTATGCCAAGAAGGGCGCGGGCATCGACTTCTACGGCACCGCCCTGAAGAAGCTGCCCTCGGGGGACCTGGAAGGACCCAAACCCGGCGCGCCGGTGGCGTTGCCCGGCAAGGCCAAGATCTTCTTCCGGCCCTGGCAGGAGCCACCGGAATCCCCCGACGCGCAGTACGATCTGTGGCTATGCACGGGCCGCGTGCTGGAGCACTGGCATTCGGGTTCCATGACCCGCCGCGTGCCCCAGCTTCACGCCGCCGTGCCGGAGGCCCTGCTGTTCCTCCACGCCAAGGATGCAGAGGCGCGCGGCCTCAAGGCGGGCGGTCTGGCCTGGATCGAATCCCGCCGGGGCAAGATCCAGGCACGGGTCACGTTGGGGGGCCGCAACAAGGTGCCCCGGGGAATGGTCTACGTGCCCTGGTTCGACGAGGGCGTCTTCATCAACAAGGTGACGCTCGATGCAACCTGCCCCATCTCCAAGGAAACCGACTTCAAGAAGTGCGCCGTCCGCATCACCAAGGTTGTGTGAAGGAGTCCCCATGCGCATCCCACTCCTGCTGCTCTCCCTTTGCGCCGCACCCCTGCTGAGAGCGGAGCCTCCCGCCAAGCCTGTGCCCGATCGGGACATGGGACTGTCCCACACCTCGGTGTTCGACATTCCGTCGCCGCCCGCTTTCAAGACTGAGGATTCCGCACCCGGCGACAAGGCCCTGCCCAAGCGCATCAACCGGGACTATCCCCCGGTCATTCCCCACGGCACGGGGGACAGCCTCCCCATCACCCGGAGCTCGAACCTTTGCATGGACTGCCATGCGGTGGCGGGGCCCAAGAAGAAGGGCGAGGCCACCCCCATTCCCGGGAGCCACTACATCAACACCCGCGGGAATCCCAAGGCCAAGACCAAACAGGTCGCGGGAGCCCGGTACGTATGCATCTCCTGCCACGTGGAGCGCACGGATGCACCCCCGTTGGTGGGCAGCCGGTACCGGTCCTGAGGGCGTGAAACGCAGAAAGCCATTTCTGGCATCAGGCCTGCACATATCTCCTTGGACGGGCACTCCCTGCCCCGTGCGAGGATGTGGGGAGACGTCACGGTCCGGGTTGCCAGCCCGGCCTTCGGAGCCTTCGTGTCATCGGAACCCATCTCCAATCCCAGACTGATCGCCCTCCTGCGGCGGTTCATGATGGAGCACGCGAAATCGGCTTCCCGGTCCATCTGCATGTGTCCCATCTGCGTGGACGCCCGCAAGCTCCTGGACAAGGCCTATGGGGAGAAGGCCGGGGAGTAGGTCGCTGGTCCGAGTCCAGCTAGGCGCATGTATCGCGCCGACCCATTTCACGCTGGACTCGAACTGCATCCGGCGGCGCCGTCTGCCGGTCTTGTTCCGACAGCGCCTCGCGCTGTCTCCACAATCCCACTCGCTGGTTCGAGTCCAGCTGGGCGCACTGGTGCGCCTAGCTGGACTCGAACCAGCGACCTACGGCTTAGAAGGCCGTTGCTCTATCCACCTGAGCTATAGGCGCGCACTGACAGTCTAGCGGGTCTGCTCAGAAGTGGACCTGGAGCTGCACCATGGGGGCGGTGACGCGTTTGTTGGTGGCGGGGGCATCGCTGTTCGAGCCACCGAACTTGTTGTTCCAGTATTCGAAGCCGGGGCCCACATAGACCTTCTTCTTGGTGCCGAAGAGGGGGCTGATATCCACGAGCAGGGAGAGGTTGGCCAAGGTCTCGGGTTTGGTGTCGACGCCGAAGCCATCCTTGCCTTTGGCGCCGATGTAGTTCGCGTAGCCCTTGAATTCCGCTCCCACGGAGCCCATTTGGAAGGGGATGCCCCAGGCCGCGGAAACCAGGTAGGTGGTCTTGAAGTCCACGGACTTGCCCACGATGCCGTTGTAGTTCTGCTCGTGGCAGGCCCAGAGTCCCAAGTCCAGGAACCCGCTGGGGACCTTCAGATTCAGCGTCGGGCCGAAGACAAGGAAGCGCTTCTTGGAAGCGAAGGCGTTGTTCTTGGCGTTGTAGTCGAAGCCGACCGTGAGGGAGACATCCCGCACGAGGCCGAAGCCGAGGTCTTTGCCGGAGAGCCTGCCCAGGCTGAGGGTACCGCGGTAGACCACGTAGACTTCGTTGGCACCACCATTCCCGCTGGCGGTGGGATCGTTCTTATCGGACATGAGCATGTCCACGTTGAAGAAGTTGGAGCCGTAGGCCCAGCCACTGGCGTGGCTCAATTGCAGGATGTCCTTGTGGACCGGGCCGTCGATGCCGGGCTCCCGGAACTGGGAGCTGGTGCGATAGCCGATGAAGGTGTCGCTCCAGTCCGCAGCGGCCAGGGGCAGGGCCGCGGCGAGCAGGAGGTGGCCGAGCTTGATCATGGATCGTTCTCCTAGGCGGACAGGAAGAGGAGCTTCAGCAGGAAGATCACGGAAAGCACGAGGATGATGGAATTGATCTCCTTGAAGCGGCCCGTGGCGGCCTTCAGCACGGTGTAGGCGATCATGCCCAGGGCGATGCCGTTCACGATGGAGAAGGTGAAGGGCATGACGATGATGGCGAGATAGGCGGGGAGGGCTTCGGTGACATCGTCGAAGGGGATCTCCTTGATCTCGGACAGCATGAAGAAGCCGATCATCATCAGGGCCGGCGAGGTGGCCTGCAGGGGCACCATGAGGAACAGCGGCGAGAGGAAGAGCGCGATGGCCAGCCAGCCCGCGACCACCAGGGCCGTGAGGCCCGTGCGCCCGCCTTCGGCCACGCCGGAGGCGCTTTCGATGTAGGCCGTGATGGCCGTGGTGCCGAACATGGAGGCGAAAGTGGTGCCCACGGCATCGGCCATGAAGGCTTTCGAGGCGCCGGGGAAGCGGCCTTGCTTGTCCAGCAGTTTGCCCTGGGCGCCGATGCCCATGAGGGTGCCGATGGTATCGAACATGTCCACGAAGAGCAGGGTGAACAGGATGATGAAGATGTTGATCATGCCGCTTAAGGAGTGGATCCAGGTCCAGTCGTACTGGAACATCTTG
>JAYVRY010000249.1:0-13638 GCA_043775845.1 Acidobacteriota bacterium | reverse complement strand
GATGCTTTCCCAGGGTGTGGTGATTGGGAGCACCGGAGCCCAGGTGACGGTCAGCTACCCAGCCCCCACACTCAGCTTCAAGCTGCCCGGCGACGTGGCCTTGGACTTCGTGCTCATCCCGCCCGGGAGCTTCATGATGGGGGCCGTCTTTCCGAGCCAGACGGCGGATTGGCCCGGTGCGGGGAGAGGGAGGGGGGATGGGGTGATCCCAAACGATTACGCCTACTTCGCCCTGCCTCGCCATGACGTGACCTTCTCCAAGGCCTTCTACCTAGCCAAATTCCCCACCACCATCCGCCAATGGAAGGCCGTCAAGGGTTACCTTCCCTTTGAAGCCCGCGACAAGGATCCCGACTGCCCCATGGGCTGGGTCAGCTGGTACGACCTTCGCCTGGATTTCTTCCCGGCCATGGACAAGCTCTTTACGGGCTGGGCATTCCGCTTCCCCAGCGAAGCGGAATGGGAATACGCCCTGCGGGCGGGGAGCAGCACCAAGTATTTCTGGGGCGATTCCATCGCGGACATCAACCAGTACTGCTGGACCTATGAAACCACAGGTGCTGTGAATTTCTATTGGCCCAAGGTGGGCCTGAAACGGCCCAATGCCTGGGGCCTGCACGACATGTTCAGCGTCTTCCAATACACAGAGGACCGTACCCATTTCAGCTACGAAGGGGCCCCCCAGGATGGCAGCCCCTGGGTGGCGAATCCTCATTTCTCATACCTCCGCACCATTACCCGCGGGGGGGGGTGGATCCTGGGTGTGACCGGAGCCGAGAATCGCCCGAACGAACGCTACTACTTCGACTCTGCCTACCGCAGCCAACTTGAAGATATCCCCGAAGAGAGTAACGGCGGCTACGGTTTCCGCATGGCTCTCAGTATCCCCGAATAACCCCCCTACCGATTCTCGTATCCCGGCTTGGAATTCCCCAGGCCCGGCCCCGCCCTACCCAAAGGAGCCTGCATGAAAACCCGAATTCTCACCGGCCTGGTCGCGGGAGCGATGGCTTTCTCGCCCCTCGGGGCACAAACAAGCAGTCCGGCAAGATTCTTCCGGGACATCCAGGCGGCAGATCCCAACCGCGATCCCAACTGGCCCTTCTGGGTGAACCAACCCTACACCTTCTACTTCAACAAAACTGGCGTAGTTCAGGCAGCCGAGAAGACGGTGCTGCCCTATTTTGATGGCGGATATCCCGCATTATGGCCCAACAATGGCATTCCGGACGCCCTTCCCGAGGATGGATGGATGCTGGTCATGCGGGATTTCGGCACCCCCACCTCGGCCCCGTCCTTCCCCTACTTCGCCCTGTACAACAAGTACCGGGGCATCCTCCGCCTCTTCATCCTCAACACCTGGGGGCTGGACAAGCAGTACTACACCACCTCCACCCAGTTCTATGGCAGCGCTTCCCAGGGTGAGTATCACGCTGGACTCCTGACCTTCCCTTCCCCCGATAAGCCCTTTCTGAAGGGCTACGACCCCACTCAGTCCCTCCTCACCCTTTCCAACATGAGCCTGGCTGGCTGGAGCCACTACGACTTCATCCTGGCGGGCTACGATCCCAGCTTGAAGGACAAGCCCTACGCCGCACTGAACCTGCGAACCAATGGCGTGGCGGATCAAAGCCTGAGCCTCCAAGGCAGCGTCTACGGCAGCATCGAGCAGACGCTCAACAACGCCCCCGTGACCTTTTCCCGAACCGATATGGAGGCCATCGAGGCCGCGCTGGGCAAGGGCATCACCTACTACAAGAGTACCGAAGATGCCATGAAGGGCCTGAAGGCCGCCACCGAGGATTCAAGCAACAGCACCAAGTGGTGGTTGAGCACCGCCGTGCAACTCGTGGCGGCCTATTATACGGGAGGCGCCTCCGAATACGTGCCCTGGATCGCGGCGGCCGTGGGCTTCGTGACGGAATACATCGGTGGCACGAAAAAGGTCGCCCCCATGCAGCCCATGAAGTTCAAGGCCCAGCTCGCCCTGAAGGCCACGGGTTCCATCACATCCACCACCTGGATCGATTCATCCGGCTTCTACCTCAACTACAAGACCGAGCTCGCCCCCGGACAGAACGCCCCGGTTCAGGTCATTCCATGGGGGGTCTTCAATGTCGAAGAGGCTCCTGAAGTGATGGTTCAAAAGGAATACCAACCCGATGTCCGCGTGTGGTACGAACCCGATGCCAATCCGGACTACTACTGGACCTGCCGGGAGAGGTATCCCAAGGATTGGGGGTACCACGCCACCGTATCCAAGCTGCCCAACCTGCTCATCAATCCGGATACGGGGATGTCGGTCCAATCCGTGAAGGTGGCCTATACCTATGGCGAGGGCGCCGCGCCCTCCCCCTTCACGACGACTCCGCTGACCCAGGGCTTTTCCTGCGGGTTCCAGCCCAGCGGCCTGACCTATGAATTGAAGTTCGATCTGCCGAACGCGGCCAGCCTCAAGCATTCGGATCCGACCCAGCTCTTCTACAAGACCGTGCCTGTGAAAACCGTGACAGGCCCCGATATCGGCTGGTTTGAAGCCACCACCACTCGCCGGAAATCAAGGGGCACTCTGCCCGAGTGAAGGCGCCCGGACCAACACGGCCTCAGCCGCGCTCGCAAGGGTGCGGTTGTTCTTGGGACGGAAAGAGACGAACTCAAGGGACCAGGAATCTGTCTCCCACCACTTCGGCCACACGCTTTCGCCGCAGGATGAGGGTACGGAGGTACTCCTGCTTCTCCAGGATGGCCTTCTTCCGCAGCGTGTCATCCGGCGCGGTGTTCGGCCCTTCGATGGGATCACCCAACCTGTCCAGCTCCGCGCGCACCCGGGCCTCGGCGGCGGCCACGCGGATGACACGGATCTCACGGCGACCTGCTGCAACTCCCCAGTTGTTTTCGGTCCAGAGGGGCTCCACCAGCGTTTCCGCCAGCACCACCTGATCCTTGCCATTCATCCCAGGGCGCCGTTCGAAACGCAGCTTCAAGGCGGCCCCGTCGCGGCTGTCCCCACCCGCCACGGGAAACTGATCCGCCCGGTACATGCGGTCCTGGTTGCTGATGAAGTTGCCCAGCGAGTAGGTCACCAGGGCCTTGCGCCCGTCGACTTCCAGCAGTTCCACGGGCTGCAGCACGT
The DNA here is from genome assembly GCA_043775845.1 of Acidobacteriota bacterium. Lineage (GTDB taxonomy): Bacteria > Acidobacteriota > Holophagae > Holophagales > Holophagaceae > Geothrix. The sequence continues at coordinate 10,505 of JAYVRY010000249.1, read as the reverse complement.
GGGGATGATGGCCCAGGATCACATCGCAACCGGCCGCGACCAGGGCGTGGGCGATATCCTTCTGGCGTTTCGTGGGCAGGTGCTGGTACTCGTTGCCCCAGTGGACGCTCACCATGACCACGTCAGCCCTGCTTCGGGCCTCACGCACGGCCTGCAGCGCTGGTTCCAGGTCCATCACGCGCACCCAGGGCTCGGTGGCCCGGCGGTTCAGATTCAGGTTGAAGATATCCGTGAAACCCAGGAAAGCCACCTTCACGCCCTGGCGCTCGAGAATCTGGAGCGTTTCGGCGCGCGCCTGATCCTCGCCGCTCCCCACGGCCACCAGCTGCTCCGCGTGCAGGCGTTCCAGCGTTTCCCGCACGCCCTTGGCCCCCTGATCGAAGGCGTGGTTGTTGGCCGTGGAGAGCACCGTGAAACCACTGGCCCGCAGGGCCGCCGGCAGCGATTCCGGCGCGTTGAACTGGAAGGGCACGCCCGGACGGCCTGTGGTGGGCGCCACCGGCGTCTCAAGGTTTCCAAAAGCCAGGTCAGCGCCTTGGAACAAAGGCACGAGATCCGCCCATAGGGCCGGAAATCCGCCGGGATCGCGCAGGGCGGAAGCCTTCACATCCTGGTGCATCATGATGTCGCCCACGGCGATGAGGCTCAGGCTGATGGGGGCAGGTACCGCAGGTCTTGGCTTGGGGCGGCAGCCGCCAAAGGTCAGTGTCAGGGTCAGGGCCAGTAACAGCAGACCTGTCCGGAGGTGCTGACGCCTCAAGCCCATTCCTCTGGGCCGTAGTAGACCTCCACGGGCAGACCCGGAATACGGCCACGGAGGCCTGCGGCCAGTGCATTCATCTCCAAACGGCGGAGGGGCCGCGCCTCAGGCTCGGGCGTGGGGCGGGCCACGGTGTAGAGCTGGACAGCCTGAAGCTGGCCACCCTGCTCGAGGATATGTTCCAGCCGCCCGCAGTAGGCCTCGAATTCGGCCGGACTGGGCCCCTGCCCTTGCCAATCGAGGAAGAGCGTCTGGATCACGATGGGCCAGCGGCGGGCCGTGGCCAGCAGGTTGTCGAGGATGCGCTCGAAGGGGACCTGGCTGCGGCAGATCTCGCGGTAGAAGGCCTCGGTGCCTGCGTCGAGCTTGGCCCAGATCTCCCCCTGGTGAGCCATGAGGCTTTCCAATCCCTCTACCACGTCGGGGGCCTGGAGCCGGCTGGAATCCGTGATGAGCACCAGCTTGACTTCATCCAATCCGCGCTGCGCCTTGAGCCGGGCCACCCGGGCTACCGCCTCCGCAAACGCGCGCACCGTGGTGGGTTCCCCATCTCCGCTGAAGGCGATGTCGTTGAGGCGTCGCTGTTCTGGGCGAGCCGAATCGAAGGGAGGGACGGCATAGATCCCGCCATGGGCGGCCAGATCCAGCAGCAGGCCCAGCTCCCTCTCCAGCGCAACCAGGTCGAGATCCTTGCGCTTGGGAGGTGTCAGCCGGTCCACCTCGCAGTACACGCAATCAAAATTGCAGACCTTGTCGGGGTTGAGGTTCACTCCCAGGCTCAGGCCATGGCTGCGGCGCGAAATGACGGGATAGCAGTAATCGAAATCCCGCCAGATCCGGCGATGGTCCAGGTGGGCCTTGATGAGTTCGGTCATGTTGTAAGTACAGCACGGACTTGGGTCCGTTTCAGCAAAAAGGGCGCAGGAACTGCGTCGGCGCCCTTTTGCTCGGGAAAGGCATGCTGCTTCAGCCTTCTTTCCGGTGGATGTGTGTCTCTGCCGCTGCCTGGACCATGTCCGGCTTCCAGATGATGGGCTCGGGATGCAGCTCAGAGTCCACCGCCACCATGACGAACTCGCCACTGGTGACATCCCGGCGCTGGTCCGAAATGGGTTCGTAGACTTGCACCTCGATCTGCAGAGAGAGGCTGGTGTGGCCCTGCCGCGCGATGGCCACATGGAACTCGATGATCTCCCCGGCCCGCACCGGGCTATGGAAGAGGAGCTCCGAGACCTTCACGGTGAGGAAGCGACGGTTGCGCGATAGCAGCGAAGCCGCGATGCCCGCCACCTTGTCCATGCGCGCCATCATGTCACCGCCGAACAGCGCGGCATTGAGACCAATGTCCTGGTCCAGCACCATTTCACGGGAAATCAGCATGGGGACTCCTCCAGCAGCATGACCCTCACCAGGCCCTGGACACCACCAGGATGGTCTGAGCAGGCCGCCCAGGGCCAGTGCCACAGAGAGCAGCCGTGGCCCAGCCAGCCGGGTCCAGAGCAACGTACCGCTGAGGGAGAGAAATATCAGGGCTCCTGCAAACCCATCTGCCAGGAGAATCCAGCCAGGTTGGCCCGCCTCTGACTTGTGCATCCGCTCCAGCGTCTCGATGACGTTGGCATCGCTGCGTTCCAGGTCGACCGTCTTGTTCCCCGGCAGGTACCTGGCTCGCGCGAAATGAGCATGGCCGCTGACCATCACCATCCATTGCGGTGCGGCCATCACCGGTTGCCCTCCGAAGCGGGCGGCCGTGGGGGCCTGGATTCGCCACCGGATCCGCGTCAGGGGCACCCCGAATTTCGCCGCCAACGCAGAGGCCAATTCCTCAATCGTGGTGGGCGGATGGTCCAGTTCGATCTGGACCTTGTGCTCTTCCACTGCGCCAGCCTCGATCTTCATCAGCGAGCGATGGCTCATGAGAAATCCCGTCAGACCGAACATCAGGCCGAACACGGCGCCCGTCAGCCCCACCCACGCGTGGAAACGCCGGAGGTTTCGTAGGAAGGCGCCCTTGCGCAGTTCGGGTTGGGGATTGGCCACAGACGTTATGACAGCATGATGAGATGACCCCATGATTCAGGTGAAGCCCTGATTCCGAGCCACTCTTTTACCGCAAAACAAAAAGTGGGCACAAAGGGCACAAAGGAAAAACCGAAGACACGAAGAACGAAGGCTTTGCTTCGTGTCTTCGTGTCTTCGTGTCTTCGTGGTGAATCAGTGTTTTCGAAAGCTACTTCAGCCGCTCGGCCAGGGCCTTGCCCATGTCGGCGGGGCTTTGCACCACGGTGATGCCCGCGGCGGTGAGGGCCTTCATCTTCTCGGCGGCGGTGCCCTTACCCCCGGAAATGATGGCGCCGGCGTGGCCCATGCGGCGCCCGGGTGGAGCCGTCTGGCCGGCGATGAAGGCCACCACAGGCTTCGTGACGTAGGCCTTCACGAACTCGGCGGCTTCCTCTTCGGCGCTGCCGCCGATCTCGCCGATCATGATGATGGCGTGGGTGTCGGGATCGTCCTGGAAGAGACGCAAGGCATCGATATGGCTGGTGCCATTGACGGGGTCGCCGCCGATGCCGATGCAGGTGCTCTGGCCGATCCCCAGCGCCGTGAGCTGGCCCACGGCCTCATAGGTGAGGGTGCCTGAGCGGCTGACCACACCCACGTGGCCCTGCAGGTGGATGCGGCCGGGCATGATGCCGATCTTGGCCAGACCGGGGCTGATGATACCGGGGCAGTTGGGGCCGATGAGACGGCTCTTGGGATAGTCAGCGAGGACGCGCTTGACCTTCACCATGTCGAGGACGGGAATGCCCTCAGTGATGCAGACGATGAGCTCGATACCCGCTTCCAGGGCTTCGAGGATGGCATCCGCCGCACCCACCGGGGGTACGAAGATCATGGTGGCGTTGGCGCCAGTCTTGGCCACGGCTTCCTGGACGGTGTTGAAGACTGGGAAGCCCTCGATCTCCGTGCCGCCCTTCCCGGGCGTCACGCCGCCGACCACCTTGGTGCCGTAGTCGCGGGAGCCTTTGGCGTGGAAGAGCCCTTCGCGGCCGGTGATGCCCTGAACGATCAACTTGGTGTGGTTGCCCACGAGAACTGCCATGTCATACCTCGCTAGATTCGAATTTCGGTTCTGTGGGTTTCCTATTTAATCGATGCGACGACCTTGTCGGCGGCGTCCTTCAGATCCTTGGCGACCACCAGGTTCAGGCCGCTGTCGGCGAGGATCTTCTTGCCCTCTTCGACGTTGGTGCCTTCGAGACGCACGACCACGGGAACCTTGATGCCGATTTCCTTCGCGGCGTTCACGATGCCCGCGGCGACGATGTCGCAGCGCATGATGCCGCCGAAGATGTTCACCAGGACTGCCTTCACAGAGGGATCCTGCAGGATGATGCGGAAGGCATTCTTCACGGCATCTTCGGTGGCGCCGCCGCCGATATCCAGGAAGTTGGCCGGGGAACCGCCATGGTACTTGATGATGTCCATGGTGCCCATGGCCAGGCCCGCGCCGTTGACCATGCAGCCGATCTGGCCGTCCAGCTTGATGAAATTCAGGTTGAACTTGCTGGCCTCGACCTCTTCTTCGGCCTCTTCGTTGAGGTCGCGGAAGGCCAGCACATCGGGGTGCCGGAACAAGGCGTTGTCATCGAAGCCGATCTTGGCATCGAGGGCGGTGACATCACCATCCTTGGTGATGACCAGGGGGTTGATCTCCACCATGGAGCAGTCTTTTTCCACAAAGAGCCGGTAGAGGTTCTGGAGGAAGACCACACCCTTCTTGAAGGCATCGCCTTCCAGACCCAGCGCGAAGGCCACCTGGCGGGCCTGGAAGCCGCAGAGGCCCAGGGCCGGGTCCACAGCCACGCGAACGATCTTTTCAGGGGTCTTCTCCGCCACTTCTTCGATCTCTACGCCGCCTTCAGTAGAGGCCAGGATGGTCACGCGGCTGGAGGCGCGGTCCACCAGGAAGCTCAGGTACAGCTCCTGGGCTATGTCCACCGGCCTGGAGATGAACACGGTGCGAACTTTGCGACCTTCGGCGCCGGTCTGCTTGGTGATGAGCTGCATGCCAAAAATGGACTTGAAGAGCTCGGCGGCCTTGTCGGGATCGGTGGCAAACTTCACGCCCCCGCCCTTGCCCCGGCCACCGGCATGAATCTGAGCCTTGACCACACTGGCGCCACCGTATTCCTTGGTGATCATGCGGGCTTCTTCTGCATCCTGGGCCACCTTGCCATCAGGGGTAGTCACCTTGTAGAGGCGCAACAGTTCCTTGGCTTGGTATTCATGAATGTTCATGATCACTCCGAAAGGGTCAATCTCCAGTCTACAGGCCCGACGCCAAAGGCCGAAACCCGAAGGCTGTGACCCATGGCATCCTGGCGGGTGACCGGAGTCCGTTATGGCCCAACTGGATCGTTTGCTCACTCAAGTCATCGCGAAGGCGGGTGCCCGCCTTGAATTGAAAGCAGACCGGAAACCCAGGCTGGACCTGAAATCCGGCGATTCCATCGACCTGCTCCCGAATCCCCTGCCCTCCGTCATGGTGGATGTGCTGGCCGGGGATGTGGTGCCAGCCGAGCTGAAGGCGGCCTGGCTGAAGGATGGCCAGGCGGAATTCGATTACGACCTGGCTGGCCAGAGCTTCCACATCCGCATCAGCCGTTACATGGACGCCTCTCAGATCGTGGCGGAACACCAGGGGCCTTCCCGCCACACCACACCCCCACTCCCGCCCTCACCCCCCACACCTGTGGCTGAAACCAGGGCCAAACCTGATCCGAGCCCTGCAGCTCCGACTCCCGTGGCTCAGCCACCCGCTGCGCCTGCCCCTGTGGCCGCGCGCAGCCTCCCACCTGCGGGCATGGTCACTCCGGATCCCCTCAACACCACGCGCTCCGTGATCCGGTCCCCCCGGAGTCATGAACACCCTCTGGCCGAGCGGCTGTTCGGGGCCCTGCTGGAGCAGCAGGGGTCGGATCTGCACTGCACCTCCCATGAACCTCCCATCATCCGAGTCCATGGCGACATGAAGGAACTCGAAGGTTTCGGCCCCCTGGACCCCTCGACTCTGCTGGAGATGATGGAGTCCGTGGCCACGCCGGGGGCTTGGCAGCACTTCGAGGATCGCCACGACGCCGATTTCGCCCATACCTTCGAAAGCGGCGGGTGCCGGCTGCGTGTGAACTACTTCCATGATCGCGTGGGCCCGGGCTTCGTCTGCCGCGTCATTCCCAACCAGATCCCCGACCCGGACCGGTTGGGTCTGCCGGATCCCGTCAGGCGACTGGCCAGCCTCTCCAAGGGACTGGTCCTGGTCACGGGCCCCACGGGAAGTGGCAAATCCACCACCCTGGCGGCCATTATCGACCTGGCCAACCAGAAACGGCACGACCACATCCTCACTATCGAAGACCCCATCGAATTCGTCCACCCCCGCAAGGGCTGCCTGGTGAACCAGCGCGAGGTGGGCACCCACACCGACAGTTTCAAGTCCGGCCTGCGGGCCGCCCTGCGCGAAGACCCCGACATCGTCCTGGTGGGCGAGATGCGCGATCTCGAGACCATTGCCATCGCCCTGGAAACCGCCGTGACCGGTCACCTCGTCTTCGGCACCCTGCACACGAGCAGCGCCATCGGCACCATCGACCGCATCGTGGACCAGTTCCCCAGCGACCGGCAGCAGCAGATCCGGGTGATGCTGGCCGACTGCTTGAAGTGCGTGATGAGCCAGACCCTCCTGAAGCGAATCGGCGGTGGGCGTATCGCCGCCCTGGAAACGCTCTTCATCACCCCTGCCATCTCCAACCTCATGCGCGAGGGCAAGAATTTCCAGATCACCAGTGCCATGCAGACGGGCCGGAGCTATGGTCAGCGCCTCATGAACGACGCCCTCATCGAACTCATCCAGACGAAGAAGGTGGAACCCCTGGAGGCCTACCTGAAGTGCCCCGACAAGGAGACCTTCATCGCCGCCTGCAAGCGGGCCAACATCCCCTTCGACTTGCGGTTGGGGGAGATGGAGGGGTAGGGACTGCCTGGCTCGAAGGCTCCGCCTTCGAGCTAGGAAAAGATCACATGCTGCGCGACAAGAGCGCCTCGGGGATGTCCCTCAATAGCTCGCCGGTGGCTTCATCGCCATGCATGCCGGTCACGTGGGCCACGGCGTTCCGGGATGCTGTCAAGGCCAGTTCGCGGGTTTCGGCCAAGGCATCATGCTTTTCGATGAGGGCCCGGAGCTTGATTTCTTCAGGCTCGGGGATGGGTACTTCCTCACCGCGATCCCAGATGGTGCGGATCATGGGGCGGACTTCATCCGGCGCCTTCTCCAGCAGGGTCAACATGGGCAAGGTCAGTTTGCCTTCCCGCAGATCACTGAAGGCGGGTTTTCCCAGCTGCTCGCTGGTGGCGGTGTAGTCCAGCAGATCGTCGATGAGCTGGAAGGCCCGGCCCACTTCGAGGCCATAGCCGCGCATGGCCCGGCAGTCGGCCTCGTTGCGACCAGTGAGCACGGCGCCTGTTTCCGTGCAGCCGCTGAACAGAAGAGCCGTCTTCCGTTCCTGGATATCGAAGTAATCCTTGCGGGTGGTGTCGAGCTTGAAGAGCACGTCATTTTGGATGAGCTCGCCCTCGGTCATGCGCGTGGTGACGCCCGCCAGGATCTCCATCATCCGCCAGCTGCGGCAGGCGATGGCCTCGTCCATGGCCACCAGGTACAAGAGGTCCCCGAAGAGCACCGTGAGGGTGTTGCCCCAGAGCCGGTTCAGGGTGGGCATGCCCCGGCGCAGCTGGGCGTGATCGATGACATCGTCATGCACCAGGGTGGCGGTGTGGATCAATTCGAAAACCGCGCCGAACCGCACATCGTGATCACCTTGCACACCGCAGAACCGGGAGGCCAGCATCACCAGGGCCGGGCGCAGGCGCTTGCCCTGCCCACCCCGCACATGATCGGCCAGCTTCTGGACCACCTCCACGTCGCTCTGCAGAATGCGCTGCAGCTCCGCCTCCACGCTCACCAGCTTGGGAGCGATGGGGAGGAAATACCGGGAGAGATCCAGTCGGCTCAAATGGTCATCCGCGATAGTTGGTGAATTGCAGATCCAGGCCCTGATCGTCCTTCTTGAACAGGGCGATCACTTCCTGCAGATCATCCCGGCTCTTGCCGCTCACGCGGAGCTGGTCGCCCTGGATGCTGGCCTGCACCTTGATCTTGGCATCCTTGATGGCCTTGATGAGGCCCTTGGCCTTGTCCACGGGGATGCCCTGGTTGATGGTCACTTCCTGGCGCACGGTGCCCTTGGAGGCGGGCTCGATCTTGCCGTATTCCATGCTGCGGATGCTGACGCCGCGCTTGTGCAGCTTGGTCTGCAACACATCGATGACGGCCTTGAGCTTCACTTCGTCATCGCTGCTGAGCACCAGCACCTTGTCATCCTTCAACTCGATCTTGGAGACCGACCCTTTGAAGTCGTAGCGCTGCCCGATCTCCTTCATGGCCTGGCTCAGGGCGTTCTTCACCTCGTCCAGGTCCACCTTGCAAACGACATCAAACGAGCATTCGGTGGCCATTGGGCACTCCTCTATCTGGATCCAGCCTCCAGACTAGCGCCTCGGCAGGCTTTAGAGAAAGACGCTGGTCGCAGAAGACACAGGGGATGCGCGGAAGACACGGAACTTCCCGCGCCTTCTGTGCATTTCCGCGCTTTCCGCGACCAGCCATCTCTTCGGAATCATGGCCTGGCACCGCCCCCCAGGCTGCGGAAGAAGGCCACGGTGCTGAGCCGGAAGCCCACCAGCATGAGGGCCTCGTCCTTCCCTTGCCGCCCCTTGTTCACGGAGCCTTCCATATAAAAATCGCCGCTGGCGCCCTGGGAGCCGAACTGGGTGAGCACCACCCGGCCGCGCAGATAGAGCCGATCCTGGGAGCGGAACAAGGGATCGCGAAGGTAGGACCACTCGGCGAAGGAACCTTTGAATGCCCCTTCCTCCTGCCGGGTGGTGAGGCCCACTTTGAATCGGTTGCGAAATTCATCCCGCGAGGTGCTGCTGAGATCCGACTGATTTACGGGCTGGCTATAGCCCACCAGTCCCGCGGTGCCGATGATGCCCCAGCTCACCCGTTCAGTGAGGGTCTTCATCCACCACAAGCCCACGTCGCCGTGGAACTGGCCACTGCTGGTGATCACATTGAGGGCTTCCGATCTCTCCAAGCTGGAGGACTGGAACGCCAGGGTGCTGAACATTTCCCACCAGGTGTCCTGGGCGGGGCGACGGAACGTCTGCCGGATGTCCAGGGCGATGAAGGGACGGGATTTGGAAAAGAAGGAACCATTCGGATCCGCCTCGCTGAAGAGGCTGGAGAACTGGAAGCCGCCATACAGGTCTACCTTGAGCTCGTCCGAGTCGAGCTTCATGGAATCTTCGGCCCAGCGGATGCGGGCGATGGCCTTGTCCATCACCTGGAAGGCCTTCAGCAGGTTGGCCTGCCCGTCCACCAGGGCCTGGCCCTGGGGCAGGTTCGGGGAGTGCTCGTGTTCAAGGGTGTTCCGCAGAGACTGGGCCTCGCGAAGGCCCCTTTCCACTTCCAGGATGCGGTAGTGGAGTTCCCGCTGCTTGGCGCGCAGGGCCTTGAAGAAGGACCGGCGCTCCCCTGGCGCCAGGGCGGCCACGGCGCTTTTCAACTCGGCCTCGAAACGCGCATTGGGAATGCCCGCGATCTGGCAGGGCGGCACCACCGGTTCCGGCGCCTGGGCCAAGAGAACCGCCGGACTGAGCAGAAACAGAGCGGAGCGCTTCAAGTCAGGCCTCCAGGCGATGAAGGAGGTCGGGCCAGCCATCCCAAAGACTGAGGAGCTGGAAAGCCGTGAGGACCAGGGCATGGTGAATGACCCCCCGCCGCATGAGGGCCTGCCATTCAGACCAGGACGAGGCCCAGACCTGCAGCTCCTCCGCCGGGTCCAATTCCAAATCGCCCTCAGGTTCGCAGTCCAGGGCCAGAAAACTGTGGCAGCGGTTGTTCTGGGTGGCGGGATTGGGGGTGCAGCACCCCAGGTACACCCAGCGCTTGGAGACGAAACCCGTTTCCTCCCGCAATTCGCGGCGGGCGGCCTGCGCCGGTTCCTCGCCCGGATCACAGCCGCCACCGGGAATCTCGAGGGTGGCCTGGTCGATGCCATGGCGGAACTGCTCCACCACCAGCAGCTCGCCGACCCCCGTGAAGGCCACCACGTTGACCCAGTCCGGCCCCTGCAGGCGATAGAAGGCGTGTTCCCGACCGGTATGAGGACTGCGCCGCTGGGCCACGATCTGCCGGAAGATGCGAGAGTCCTGCCGAACGCTTTCAGATTCCTGGGCCCAGGGCGTGGCGGGGTCGAAGCCCTCAGGCTGGCAGTGCAACAGGCGCATCAGTACCTCGGTACGGACGGATCGAGACGGCTGTAGGCATCGATGCCGCCTGACAGATGAGCCAGGTCCTTGAAGCCCACACTCCGGAGGAAATGGAGGGCCTGCAGGCTGCGCATGCCGTGGTGGCAGTAGGCCGCCACGGGCTTGGCCGGGTCAAGTTCCTTCACCCGCTCCACCAGTTCGCCCAGGGGAATCAACACCGCGCCCGGAAGGTTGGCCTTGTCGTATTCCCATTGTTCGCGCACATCCAGGATCTGCACCAGGGCAGGATCCAGGGCCTTGAAGGTCGGTGCATCCAGGTGGGGTCCAGTCTCAAACACGGGTCGCGCTCTCC
>JAYVRY010000248.1:0-3854 GCA_043775845.1 Acidobacteriota bacterium | reverse complement strand
CCAGACCCGCCGCATCGGGGCGCTCGTGCGCCAGTACCCCGAGCCGCTGTGCGAGATGCACCCCCGTCTGGCCGAGAACCTCGGCATCGCCGACGGTGACCTCATCACCGTGACCTCGAGGCGCGGTGCCATGACCCTGCCGGCGCATGTGGTCTCGACGATCCGGCCCGACACCGTGTTCATCCCCTACCACTGGCCCGGCGCCCTGTCGGCCAACCGGCTCACAGCCCGGCATCTCGATCCCGTTTCCAAGATTCCCGAGTTCAAGGTAAGCGCGGTGCGGCTCCAGAAGACCACCAAGGATCAGTTCTCCCCGGAGCTGGCGGAACTGCAGCGCATGGCCTTCGAGGCCCGCAGCAACCAGACCGACATGCCCGAGCAGGTGTTTTGATGGTGCCCCAGGATTACGGCTTTTTTATCGATCCCCAGCGCTGCATCGGCTGCCGTTCCTGCGTGGGCGCCTGCGCCGAGTGCGGCACCCACCGTGGCCGACCCATGATCCACCTCGATGAGATGGATCGGCTCAATAGCACCCAAACCGTGCCCACGGTCTGCATGCACTGTGAAGATCCCATCTGCGCCCAGGTCTGCCCCTCGGATGCCATCAAGCGCAGCGAGGATGGCGTGGTGCATTCGGCCCAGAAGCCCCGCTGCATCGGCTGTCAGAACTGCGAACTGAGCTGTCCCTTCGGCATTCCCATTGTCTTCTCCGGCCTCGAGCAGATGCTCAAATGCGACCTGTGCTACGACCGAACGTCCGTGGGCCACAAGCCCATGTGCGCCACGGTCTGTCCCAGCCAGGCCCTGCTCTTCGTGCGCAAAGACGAAGTCGCCAACCTGCGCAAGAACAAGCCCCTGCGCGAGTTCCTCATCGGCGCCGTGCGCGTAAAAACCAAGAACGCCATCATGGTGCCCGATCCGGACACGCCGCTGCATTTGGACGCTGCATTGCTCATCAACGATTCCCTGCCCTTTGTCGGAGGCCTGTGATGACCTGGTGGCGTCGTGCTTTCCCCCTCGAACTGGCCGAAGAAGGCCACTTCTCCCGTCGCGAGTTCGCCCGCTTCCTGGCGCTCGTCAGCGCCGGCTTCACCACCGGCATCGGCTACCTGTGGCTGAGGAAGACGCCCCTCGAGGGCGCTTCTGATCCCGGCGCGGAATCTGGGCAGCCCGTGGCCCTGGGCCAGGCCACGGACCTGAAGCCCGGCCAGAGCCGGCTCTTCAAGTTCCGCGATGCCAACGATGCCTGCATCCTCGTCTGCACGCCCAAGGGCGAGCTGAAGGCCTACCGGCAGACCTGCACCCACCTGGGCTGCGCCGTGCGCTACGCCAAGGGCCGATTGGAATGCCCCTGCCACCTGGGCTTTTTCGAGCCTGATCGCGGCTTCCCCGTGCAGGGCCCGCCCAGCCGGCCGCTGGCCGCCATCCAGCTGGAAACCAAGGCCGATGGCAGCCTCTGGGCCGTGGGTGAACTGCCCAAGCCCACTCTGGAGAACCTCGACCGCGTGGCCGAGTGCCCCCGCGACCCGCAGGAGGAACTGGCATGAGCGACACCCCCCGCGTCCGCATCTCCCCCGCCGCCCTGGGCGTGATCCTCGTGCTGCTGGTGATCCAGCTCTACCTGTTCGAAACCGTCCTGGGGGCCGTCCTGGACGGCCAGCGCAGCGTCCTGCCCGGGGCCTTCGGCGTCTCCCTGGCCCTGGCGATCATTTCGCTGTTCCTGGCCTTCCGCAGCACCATCGAGCACGGCCGGGACTAGGATCTGAAAAACCAACCGCGAATTCCGCGAATCGCCCTTCGGGCGCGCGAATGAAAAAGGGGGAAGAATGGATTCCTTGTCTTTCATTCGCGTTCATTCGCGTCATTCGCGGTTGCATGCTTTTCAGTGTTCACCCCACCTGGGGCAGTTCCTGGTCGGGGTTCACGTTCTTCATGAAGACGGGCCAGCAGGCCATGTGGCCCAGGCCGAACTGCAGGAGGATGCCGCCCGCTTCTGAGAGGCCGAAACTGGGTGAGGCGCCCTTCAGGACCGGCGGCATCACCATGAGGTAGAGATCCAGCCAGTGCCCGGCCAGCACGGTGAAGCAGGCCACCATGAGCACCCGCTCGTTGGTCTTGGCCTTGCGCTGGAGCAGCAGCACGAAGGGCAGGCCGAAGTTCAGCAGCAGGTTCAGGTAGAAGAAGGGTGTCCATCCGCTGTTGAGCATGAGGCGGATGGGGGCCGTTTCTTCGGGGATGTTGGCGTACCAGACCAGCAGGAACTGGCTGAGCCAGATGTAGGCCCAGAAGCAGCTGAAGGCGAAGAGCAGCTTGCCCAGGTCATGGTTCTGGGCTTTCGAGATCTCGGGCAGCAGGCCCACGCGGCGCAGCACGATGGCGCTGATGGTGACGATGGCGATGCCCTGGAGGAACATCCCCGAAAAGCCGTAGATGGCGAAGATGGTGCTGCTCCAACCGGGCTCCAGCGACATGATCCAATCGAAGTTCGCCAGGGCGAAAGTCAGGCCGAACACCAGGATGAACACGGGGGCGCCCTTGCCCCGCGTGATGATGAACCGGCCCAACAGGAACCAGAGCCCGAAGAACAGCAGGATGCGGCCAAAGAAGAAGGGGCGGTTCAGCCAGACCAGGCGGCCGTGGAGCAGATGGTCCGTGGCCGCCTCGGGCCGCGCCCAGGGGTAGAGGTACTCGGCCCCGAACCAAAGCGACAGCATCATCAGGCCCGCGATGGGCAGCAGGGCGGGCATGGCTCGGTGGGCCTTGAGGATGGGATCGCTCCAACGGGCGCCCGTGGTGGATTGGATGGCCAGCAGAAACAATCCCCCCAGGCCCACACAAGCGAGGTTGAAGGCCGTGATCAACACATTGGCCCAGGCATGAACGGGGCTGGTGGCCAGGCCGATAACGAGCATCAGCAGGCCCAGGCCCGTGAAGGTCCAGGCACCCAGGCGGAACTTCTCCCCGATCTCCGCGAGGGTGGGGAACTGGGGCCGGGTGAGGTCGCGGGAGGGGACGGAGAACACCTGGACGGGCTTCATGGCATGGCTCCAGTGTTCGTGGCTGGCGCAGGTTTCGGCGCGGCCGCCTTCTGCAGTTCCCGGATGTAGAGCACCACCTTCCAGCGGTCCTCACGGCTGATGAGGTCGCCCAGCCCCTTCATTTTTTCGGGACCACCAAAGGTGGCCACGTGGAAGAGGCGGCCATCGGGCATGGCCTTCACCACCGGGGACACGAGGATGGCTGGCGCCAGGAGGCCCCGCGCCACGATCACGCTGCTGTTGTTATCGCCATCGCGGCCGTGGCAGGCGGCACAGCTGCGGTCGTAGACCAGCTTCCCGCGGCTGAAATTCTCTTGCGTGGGCTGGAAGGGATTCTTCAGTTCCAGACCCGCGCGTTCGGCTTCAACCTTGCCGGGGCCGTAGGGCAGCGGCACCAGGCCCTTGCGTGACACGGTGCCCGAGGGCGGCGTCTGCAGCACCCGGCCGCCCGGCAGCGACGGATGCGCATCGAAGGCCTGGTAGGCCACCGGCTCCATCATGCCGCCATCCCAGGCCAGGTTCCGCTGCTGGTAGTTGCGGTTCAGCAGGGGCAGGGCCGCCAGCACCAGCACGGCCGGAAGGGCGGCGAGGAAGAAGGCCAAGGGTTTCGCTTCCCGATCAAGCAAAGAAGCGTCCACCTGCTTCCGATCATCGTACAGCAGCTCGGTCTCCAGGGCGCCCAGGCTGGCCATGAGGGCCTGGACTCCGGCGAAGCTGGCACCCGCCTGGATTTCCGCCGCCACCACGAAGCGATCATCGTTCACGCCGGGGTGGAGGTTCGGCACCTTGAACCTCGGCCTCAGGCCCGCAGCCACG
>JAYVRY010000247.1:0-3857 GCA_043775845.1 Acidobacteriota bacterium | reverse complement strand
CTTCGGCGCCTGGTACTCTGTAAGTTATGACCCTCGAACTCCTCGCCCCCGCCAAGAATGCTGACCAAGGGATCCTCGCCCTGCGCTGCGGGGCCGATGCCCTGTACATGGGCGGGCCCCAATTTGGCGCGCGGCAAGGTGCGGGGAACGGGCTGGCGGACTTCGAGCAGGTCACGCGCGAAGCCCGCCTCTGGGGCGCCAAGGTGTTCGCCACCCTCAATACGATTCTCTATGACTCCGAACTGGATGCGGCCCGCCGTCAGGCCTGGGCCCTGTACGAGGCCGGTGTGGATGCCCTCATCCTGCAGGACATGGCCTTCCTGGAGATGGACCTTCCGCCCATTCCCATCCACGCCAGCACCCAGGCCGTCTGCGACAGTCCCGCGAAGGTGGCCTTCCTCGCCAGCGCCGGCTTCAGTCGCGCCATCCTCGCCCGGGAAGTGAGCCTGGATGACATCCGCGCCATCCGCGCCGCCGCCGACATCGAGTTGGAGGCCTTCGTTTATGGCGCCTTGTGCGTGGGGGAAAGCGGCCTCTGCTACCTGAGCGGGGCCATCTGCGACCGCAGCGGCAATCGCGGGGAATGCGCCCAGCCCTGCCGTGTGCCCTGGAACCTGGTGGATGCTGCCGACAACGTTCTGGTGCGTGAGAAGCACCTGTTGAACATCCGTGATCTGGATCTGTCCGACCATCTGGAAGCCATGGCCGATGCGGGCATCGTGAGTTTCAAGATCGAGGGACGCCTCAAAGACGCCGACTACGTGAAGAACATCGTCAGCCAGATGCGGCGCAAGCTCGACGCCCTGCTGGAACGGCGGCCGGAGCTGGGCCGCGCTTCCCTCGGCAAGGTCAGCCAGGCCTTCACGCCCGATCCCGCCAAGACCTTTCAGCGTGGGCTGTCCGACTACCGCATCGACGGCGAGCGGCGCCCCATGGGCAACCTGGAATCCGGAAAGCACCTGGGCGAGTTCATCGGCGAGGTGCGCTCCATCCAGGGCGATCGCCTGGTGCTGGACAGCACCGTCGACCTGCATCCCGGCGACGGCATCGCCTGGGTGGATGGCGTTGAGGCCGCAGGCACGGTCATCAACGCCGTGGAACCCCGTCAGCTCTTCGTGCAGGAACCTTCCCGCATCCACCCCGGCACCCGGCTGCACCGCAACCTGGACCACCACTGGCTCAAGGCGCTGCGTAGCGCCAAGGTGGAGCGCCGCATTCCCGTGACGGCCCGACTGGATTTCCCGGAAGGGACCGTACGGCTGCGCCTGGAGGACTCCACCGGCCTCGGGGCAGAAGCCCAGGCTGCGGGCGAGTTCGGCGCGCCTCGCGATGCGGAGGCCGCTGCCAAGGCCATTCATGAGGCCGTGAGCCGGTTGGGGAACACGCCCTTCGAATTGGCGGATCTGCAGGTGGCCGAGCCGCGCTTCGTGCCCGTCAGTGTGCTCAACGCCTTGCGCCGCGATGTCGCCGCCGCCTTGGAGGATCAGCGCCGGGCTCCGCGCGCGCGGGAGGCGCGCCGGGCGCGGGCGCCGAAGCTGAATCCCCTGCCGGTGGCGGGTTTGGACTACTCCTGGAACATCGCCAACAAGGCTGCCCGCGCCTTCTACGAGAAGGCGGGCGCCACGGTGCTGGAACCGGCGGCGGAGCTGCAGGACAGCCTCGATGGCAAGGTGGTGATGATCACCCGTCACTGCGTGAAGTACGAGTTGGGCTGGTGCCACGTCCACGCGAATCCCGAGCCCTGGGCGCACATTCCGGAACCCTCGGGCCCGGTCTTCATGGAGAACGGCACCACCCGCCTGGAGTGCCGGTTCGACTGTGCCCGCTGTCGCATGGAGCTGGTGCTCCACGAGGGCGGGGAGCAGGGTTGACCCAGAGCGCGGGCACCACCACAGCGCCAGAAGTCTGGGACGTGGTGGTGATCGGTGCGGGGCCGGCGGGCCTGCTGGCGGCGGGTCGCGCATCCATGCTGGGGGCCCGCGTGCTGCTGTTGGAGAAAATGGAAAAGCCGGCCCGCAAACTGCGGATCACGGGGAAGGGCCGGGCCAACATCACCAACATGAAGCCCCTGGAGGCGCACCTCCAGGAGATCCAGCCCGAGCCCCGTTTCCTCCGTCAGGCCTTCGGCGCCTTTTTCAACGTGGACGTGATCGCGCTGCTTGAAGGCCAAGGAGTCGCCACGCGGATCGAACGCGGCGAGCGTGTCTTCCCCGCCAGCGGCCTGGCTTGGGACGTGGCGGATGGTCTGGTGTCCTGGGCCGAGGCGCAGGGCGTCGAGATCCTGCCCCGCGCGCGCGTTGAGAATTTGGTGCTCGATGGGGATGGGATTGCGGGCCTGATGGTCGTGCGCAAGGCTTCCGTGCAGCCACAGAAAATCGCGGCCCGCTGCATCGTCATCGCCACGGGCGGACAGTCCTACCCCGCCACGGGTTCCACGGGGGATGGCTATCGCTTCGCGGAGGCCACGGGGCATCGCCTCACCCCGCTTCGCCCCTCCCTGGTGCGGATCGAGACCAGCCCTGCCCATGCAAGCGCCCAGGGCCTGACCCTCAAGAACGTGCAATTGACCCTTTGGATCGATGGAAAGAAACACGCCAGCGAATTCGGGGAAACCGAGTTCACGGCCAAGGGGCTGGCGGGCGCCAGCGTTCTCCGGCTCAGTCGGGGCATCGTCGAAGCCATGGCCGCAGGGGGAAACGTCGAAGTGACCCTCGACCTGAAACCGGCCCTGGACCTGGCGAAACTGGAAGCGAGGCTGGGCCGGGAAACAGAAACCCTCAAGGGCGGTCGCTGCGGCGACCTGCTGAAATCACTCCTGCCCGTTCAGCTCGTGGACGTGTTCTGCCAGCACGTGGGCTTGGACGCGACCGGCCCGGCGACGCAGCTCCAGGGCCTGAAACAGAAGAAGCTGCTGGGTCTGCTGAAGGAGATGCGCTTCGACGTGACGGGGCACGGAACCTGGGAAGAAGCCATCGTTACGGCGGGTGGCGTGTCCCTCAAGGACCTCGATCCGCGCACCATGGCCTCAAGAAAGGTCGAGAACCTGTACTTCGCGGGCGAGGTGATCGATCTGGATGCGAACACCGGCGGCTACAACTTGCAGATCGCCTTCTCTACCGGCTGGCTGGCCGGGGAATCCGCGGCCCGGAAGGCACTGGGGCCCGGTTCGGACCTCAATCAGGTTTGATGTCTCCAAGCGCGGCTGCTTCGCGTTTGGACCATTCCATGATGAGCCGGAAGATCTCGCTGAGCCCTTCGCTGGACAGCGGACCGGGGTTGGCCTGGCTCAAGGTGGCGATGACCCGATCCTCCTGGGCGGCATCGTAGAAACGGAGCCCCTGGGACGCCTTGTGATCCTTGAGCTGCTTGACCAGGTGGACACGCTGGTTGAGCGCTTCCAGGATCGCCAGATCCAGCTCGGAGACCTGGGCTCGATGCTGTTGGATGATCGGGTCGTCGCTCATGCTGAATGCCTCCCCTCCTTTGTAGACGGTTACCGAGGAATCTTCACCATGAACCACTGGCCGTTACCTGCTGCGCACAACCGTCGACCCGTGTCGGTATACGCCTGCAGGCAAGGTGTGGTAGAGGATTGAATGATCCTTTTACCGTTGGCACCTTTTTCACGGGAGAACATGAATGCCCCATCTTTCATGGCTTGAATGGTTCGGTTACGCCGCCTCGGTGGTTGTGGCCGTTTCCCTGATGATGAGTTCCCTCCTGAAGCTGCGCTGGTACAACCTCCTGGGCGCGGCGCTGTTCTCTGCCTACGGGTTTCTCATTCACGCCTACCCGGTGGCGGTCTTGAACGGATTCATCGCCTGCGCGGACATCTACTACCTGGTTCGGATGTATTC
>JAYVRY010000246.1:0-13719 GCA_043775845.1 Acidobacteriota bacterium | reverse complement strand
ACTGGCTTCCTTCCTGCCGGCCAAGAAGGAGGATGTGGGCCTGCCCACCAGCCTGCTGGCAGGTCTTGGAGCCCTGCTGCTGGTGGGAACCATGCTCGTGGGGTATGCCACCTTGGCCACCGGGTTTGCCTGGGGCTTCCAGCCCGTGGGATGGGAAACTGGATGCGAGCCTTCCACTGCGGGGCGCATCCTCCTGCCACCCGCACCCACCAAGTCCGTCAGTGTGGCGTTGAAGATCGAGGGGGATTCCGGCGCCGCCACCCAGCTGATGAGCGCCGACATGAAAGTGCTGGCAAGTGCCAAGGCCCAGGCGACGGTACCCGCCCCCCACCGAGGGATGCTGTTCGCGGGCCTGGGTATCTGCGCGATCTTCACCCTTGTGGCCTACGGCCGGAACCGGGCCTTCCTGAACCTCAGCTCCATGTCCGGCTTCTACCAGAAACGGTTGACTCGGACCTATCTGGGCGCCAGCAATGCGGGGCGCGCGGCGGGTGACACCAGCCCCCGCGATGAAATGCCCGGTGACGACATGGCCTTTGAACGCTACCAACCCTGGACCCAGGGCGGGCCGCTCCATTGGGTGAACGTCACCATCAATGAAACCCTCGATGGCTCCAGCCATATCCAGAACCAGGACCGCAAGGGCACGCCCCTGGCGGCGGGGCCTGCAGGCCTCAGCGTGGGCGTTCGCCACCACGCCACCTGGATCGCCCCGCTGCGCTCCCACCTCAAGGCCGTCGGGGCCGAGTACGGGCATTCCGTATTCGGGTCGGCCAGCTCCGGGGACGTGAATCCACAACCGCTCACGCTGGGCCAGTGGATGGGCATTTCCGGTGCGGCCTTCAGCACGGGCATGGGGTTTCGCACGAGCCTGGGCCTGAGCCTGCTCTGCGGCTTCTTCAACATCCGGACCGGGTACTGGTGGTACAGCGGCGTGGATCCCTATGGTGCGAAGCCCGATTCCGAGAAGGATGCCTGGCACTATTTTTCCAATGTCCTGCCGGTGCAGGCCCACTTCCTGGATGAGTGGCTGGCCCGGTTCCACGGGACGGCGCGGCGCCACTGGTATCTGAGCGATGGCGGCCATTTCGAGAACAGCGCGGTCTACGAGCTGGTGCGACGGCGGGTGCCCAGCATCATCCTGTGCGATGCGGGGGCGGATGAGGACTATGCCTTCGATGACCTGGCGAACCTCACTTTGAAACTGCGGACGGATTTCGGGGCAGAGCTCAGCCTGTTTGATGAGAAGGAATTAAGGAAACCCTGGAATGACTTCCGCGAGTGCCTCGGACTGGCCAGGCTCCTTGATTCCGAACCGCTGAACCTGGGGCCCTGGGAGCACTTGCGCCGCGGTGATTGGACCGGCAAGGCCCCGGAGGAAAGTTTGAAAACCCCCGGCGCGAAGGGACTTTCCCGGTGCCACGCCACCCTCGCCCAGATCACGTACCCGCTTCGGCCCGGCGAGGCGGGACGGGCCGGGGAATTAGGCAACGACCGGAGCCTGCTGCTCATCCTGAAGCCCGCCCTCACGGGCGATGAACCCATGGACGTGACCTACTACCACAGCCTCAATCCGGCCTTTCCCCACGAGTCCACATTGGATCAGTTCTTCGACGAGGCCCAATGGGAGGCTTACCGAAAGCTCGGCGAACACGCCGTGGCCATGGTGCTGGACCCCGTCGCCACCGCCCACCCGCCTGGATGACCACCGTCTGGATGGAAGGTCTTAGGAATCCGGATTCTCGCGTCTGGTCGGCTTCCCCGCCGCGATCCACGCGTTGAGGATGGCATCGCCCAGGTGCTGTCCTGCGAGCTCGAGCTGCTGGGCCACCACGGGCCCCTGCTGCGACCAGAGGATGGTCCAGTAGGCCTTGGTGCGCATCGGCCCACGGCCGCCTTCCGGGCTGGTGCGGTCCGCAGCCAGGTCATCGGCCAGCAGCTGGGGAATGAGGGCATGGGAGGTCTTCAGCCATTCCCAGGGCCGTTCCCGGAAGGCGGGATCGGGACGGGCGGGCAGGGCGGCCAGGTCAGCCTCCTGAACATAGCGTTCCACGAGGCCACTCTCCCAGCGGCTGTGGATGCCCTTCTGACCGGTCTGCTGACCGTCGTGGTTCTGGGTGGTGTGCAGGGGCACATGGGCATCGGCGATGTAGTGGCCCAGGATGGCCGTGGCCATGGCGACCTTATCGGGATCGCCCTTCAGGAAGGCTTCCACCAGATCCCGCCAGCGGTCCTGGATGATCCAGGGCAGCACACCCAGGTGGTAGTAATCGCCGCCCACCTTGGCCTGGGCCTTTTCCAGCGTGTGGGGCACTTGGCCCGGCCCACCGTAGGGCTCCACGTTGATGAAGTGGCGGGGGCCTTCTTTCTTATCGTGCTTCCAGTGATCGGGGTCGGAAGCGTGGTCGTAGACTCCTGATTCATGACCCGCAAACCAGGTGCGTGGTTCCGCAGGCAGGGAGCGGAGGGCCAGGGCAGACACCACGCGGTGCCCCTTGTTGCCCCAGGGCCAGAGGGGGGAGGTGGCGAGCAGGATCAACAGCGGCAGAGTTCTCATGCGATCTTGCCTCGATCTCGGGGGGGGACACCCACGAAAGTGGGTTCACGGCGCGAATCCGCATGGCAGGTTCGCGCCTGGGCCGCCGTTTGGAACCGGTCCAAACCTATTCAGGAATGGTCCCCGTGCGCTCCCAGCGGGTGCGGGTGAAGAAGTGGCGGGCGGTGTCGATGAAATCACCAGCCACATCCTGCGGACCCGCGGGGACTCGACCGTTGTCATTGTCGGTGTCACCTTCGCGGAAGCTCCACCAGATCATGAAGGGCCGTCCCCGCAAGTGATCCACGGGCAGGAAACCCCAGTAGCGGCTGTCCATGCTGTTGTCGCGGTTGTCGCCCATGGCGAAGACATGGCCCGGCGGCACGGTGACGGGGCCCATGTTGTCCTTGAACCCTTCCTGGATGAGGCTGCCCATGGATTGCATCTGGTTGTGGGTGTGAAGGGCCAAAACTTCGGCGTCCGCATGGCGCCAGAGGCCCACGGGGCGGGTGACTTCACCCGCGTTGCGCGTGGGGGGCCAGGGGCCGGGCGTGGGGCCTTCAGGACTCGGGCCGAACATGTGCTCGAAGGGGCCCGTCACCTGCTTGCCGTTCAGGTAGAGGCGCTTGTTCCGCATCTCCACGGTGTCGCCTTCCAGGGCCACGCAACGCTTGACGTAGTCCTGATCGCGATCGAGGGGGTAGCGGAAGACGATGATGTCGCCGCGCTTCACACCGCGCATGGGGAAGAGCTTCTCCTCCCAGCCCCACTGGGGCTTGGCGAAGATGAACTTGTTGGCCAGCAGGTGGTCCCCGATCATCATCGTGTTGCGCATGGAGGCCGAAGGGATCTTGAACTGCTGGCCCACGAAGGCCTTGAAGAACAGGATCAGCACCATGGCGAAGCAGATCACTTCGAGGTTGTCGCGCACCATGCCCTTGTCGGCGCCGGGTGGCAGCACGATCTCGATGTCTGCGGCGGGAGTGGCGGTCTTGGTCGAATCGGTCATGGGGACTCTGGTCGGGGCTTCAGGAACGCTTGATGGAAGGGACATCCGTAAACCCGCGGGCCACGAGGCGGTTCACGGTGACCCATTCGCCACCGCGTTCTTCCCGAGCTTCGACCTCGCCCAGATTCGGAAGGAAGAGGAGCCGACGCCGGAAGCCCTCGGGCGTGCGGGACTCCACCCAGTAGCCCACCATATCCGTTCCAGCCGGTAGTACTGACGCGGCTTCCCAGGCACCTCGGCCCACCATTCGGTACTGGGTGCCACGGTCCACCCACTGGGCGACATCCGGGAAACCAATGGGCAGGGGCTGGACAAGGACCTGGCCTTTGTCATCGATGAGGGCGATGCCGCCGTCCTGGTGCCGGAAGGTCAGGCTCACCTGGCCGCGGGTGTTGGCAATATCGACCCGGACCACGGAAGGCATGCCAGGACTGAGTGTGCTTTGGGCCACCCGGACCTGCATCCGGTTCTGAGATCGCTGGGGCTGGGGCACCGTGGGGTTTTCGAAGGACAGGGTGAGCCCTTCTTCCCAGGGGCCAAAGATGGGCTTGGCGGTCTTGGGTTGGCAGGCCAGGAGCAGCAGGAGGGCCGCCGGCGCCAGTCGGGTGAGGGCAGGACGCATCAGCGGTGGCCCTTGCTGAACTTGGCCACGAGGTCTGACAGCGACGCACCCGACACGGTGGGAACAGGCTCAGGCTTGGACTGGAAGGAGCGCGCCTCGCGCTCGGGCCGGGGCGGGCGGGGGCCTTCGGGCCTGGGGGGACGGGCACCCTCGGGCCGCTGACCTTGGGGGCGGGCGCCCTGGGGCGGCCTGGGGCCTTCGGGCCTGGGGGGACGGGCACCTTCAGGTCGGGGAGGACGGCTAGCCTCGGGCCGCGGGCCCTGGGGAGGCCTTGGTCCTTCCAGACGGGGCGGGCGCGGACCTGCCTGGGGCCTGGGGGCATTGCCCTCGGCACGAGGGGGACGGCGCCGCTGTTGCTGAGGCTGGGCGACGCCTTCAGGAGCAGCCAGCGTGGCCTTGATGGAGAGGGCGATGCGCTTGGCTTCGAGGTCCACGGCCAGCACCTTCACCTTCACGGCCTGGCCCACGCTGAGGGCATCGGCGGGGTTCTTCACGTAGCGGTGGGCGATCTCGGAAAGGTGCACGAGGCCGTCCTGATGGACGCCCACATCCACGAAGGCGCCGAAGTCGGTCACGTTCGTGACGATGCCCTGCAGCTCCATGCCGATCTCCAGATCGCTGGGCTTGTTGACGCCCTCGCGGAACTGGACGATCTCGAATTTGTGGCGGGGATCGCGGCCGGGTTTCTTCAGCTCGGCGAGGATGTCCTTCACGGTCTCGAGACCGGCCTTGTCATCCACCAACTGCTTGGGATCCAGGGCATCCAGCACGGCATCGTTGCCGATGAGTTCGGGCACGGTCTTGCCCGCCAGCTGGCAGATGCGCTGCACCACGGGGTAGCTTTCGGGGTGCACGGCGGAAGCGTCGAGCGGATCCTCGCCATCGTGGATGCGAAGGAAGCCCGCAGCCTGCAGGAACGCCTTGGCGCCGAAGCGGCTCACGCCCAGCAGCTGTTCGCGGCGCTTGAAAGCGCCATGCTCGAAGCGATGGGCCACGATGCCCTTGGCCAGGCCTTCGCCGATGCCCGCCACGTAGGCCAGCAGCTTGTAGGAGGCGCTGTTGAGATCCACGCCCACGCGGTTCACGCAGCTCTCGACCACATCATCCAGACCCTTCTTGAGGGAGGTCTGGTTCACGTCGTGCTGGTACTGGCCCACGCCGATGCTCTTGGGATCCACCTTCACCAGCTCGGCCAGGGGATCCTGGAAGCGGCGGGCGATGCTCACGGCGCCACGCACGGTGACATCATGCTCGGGGAATTCCTCCCGGGCGATGTCGCTGGCGGAGTAGACCGAGGCGCCGGCCTCGCTCACACTCACGCAGATGAGATTGGTGCGGTTGGTTTCCCGCAGCCACTCGCGGATGAAGGCTTCGACTTCGCGCCCGCCCGTGCCGTTGCCGATGGCGATGGCTTCGATGGGGTTGCCGGTGCAGAGCTTCTCGAGGATGGCGCGGCTGCCATCCAGATCGCGCTTGGGCTCCAAGGGGTAGATGACTTCGTTCTGCACCAGCTGGCCCAGGCGGTTGATGACCACCAGCTTGCAGCCGGTGCGGATGCCGGGATCCACGCCCAGGGTGCAGCGCTGGCCTGCGGGAGGCGCCAGCAGCAGATGGTCGAGGTTGATCTGGAAGACCTTGATGGCTTCGAGATCGGCCTTCTTCTTGGCTTCGTAGCGGACTTCGGATTCGATGGTGGGCGCCAGCAGGCGGTCGAAGGCATCGCCGCAAGCCTCGTTCAGGCAGCGTCGATAGCCGCTGGCCGGATGGACCGGGGCCTTGGAGACCAGCTGGCTCACCAGGTTCTCGCGCTCGACGATGAGCTTGACGTTGAGAATCTCCTCCTTCTCGCCACGACGCAGGGCCAGCAGCCGGTGGCTGGGGATCTTGCGGATGGCTTCGGAGAAATCGAAGTAGGGCTTGAACCGCAGCGCGGCCTGGTCGGCCTTGCGCTCCTCGCGGATTTCGGATTTCAGGATACCCTGCTCGTGGAATTCCAGGCGCAGCCAGGCGCGGATGGCGGCATCTTCCGTGAGGCGTTCGGCCAGGATGTGGCCTGCGCCTTCGAGGCATTCCGAAGGCGAGCGCAGGCCATCCTCATCCTTGATGAAGGGCTCGGCGAACATGAAGGGATCGGCACCGGTCTCATCGGCCAGCAGGGAATCCAGCAGGGGCTCCAGGCCACGCTCGCGGGCAATGGTGGCCTTGGTGCGCTTCTTGGGCTTGTAGGGCAGGTAGAGATCCTCGAGTTCCGCCTTCACCCAGGTGGTCTCGATCTTGGTCTTCAGTTCTGGCGTGAGCTTGCCCTGTTCATCGATGGACTTCAGCACGGTCTTCCGGCGGTCCAGCAGATCCTTGTAGTAGGCATGCCGGTCCTCCACATTGCGGATGGCCACTTCATCGAGGGAGCCGGTCGCCTCCTTCCGGTAGCGGGCAATGAAGGGAACGGTGTTGCCTTCCTCCAGCAAAGCCACGATGGCGGCGACGCCTGCGCGGGGGAGCTTGAGCTCCTTGGCCATGAGGTCCAGCACCTGATCCACACTTGCTCCTTGCGTTCTTTCCCAGCGGGAACGCTGATCATACCAAGGACCGGACTCTCAGGTCTGCTTCCAATGCAGGTGGGGCCCCGCCAGACCCGGATAACCCTTGCTACGCCTTGATCAGGCCCAGGGCGCGATCCAGCAGACCCTTCAATTCTCCGTCGAAATCCACAGGATGCTTCAGCACGTGGTTGACACCGGCGGCCTTCGCTGAGAGCAAGGCTTTCACATCCAGTGTGCGCATGAATTGGAAGATGGGCACCCCTTCCAGCCGCCCCATTTTCCGCAGGCGCTGGGCGACTTCGGTGCCCGTCAGGGGGCCGATCTGCTGATCCAGGGAAATGGCATCGATTTTGGCCTTCTTGGAAAGGTCGAGGCCCTGCACGGGGTTCTTGGCTTCGAAAAAGCAGTTGAAGCCGCCCACATGCAGGGTACAGACGAAAATGCTCCGGTCGAGATCATCCGGCATGATGACGAGGCATCGCTTGCCCCGCCTGCGGATGCGGATGAGCCGATCCTCGGTGGGTGCATCCGCGGCCTCGTCCGCCTCAACGTTTGGAGCCTGCAGGAATTCCGCAAAGGGGCCTTCAATGACTTCGCGGGAGGCGCCTTCCGTTCTTTCCTCTGCGGTGTCCGAGGAATCGTCCTCGAGCTCCAATTCGGGGGTGACCTGCTCCTCAATGGCGCCCCGCCGCCTCCGCACAGGGAATTCTCGGGCAAAGGTGGGTAGTCTCCGCATCATGAAGTGGTGTAGGTTGCCCGCATCCACGCTACCCAGACCGTCGAGTCGGAGGCCGATGCGGATGGGGCCATCCCCGACAGACGCACAGCTGCGGATTTCCCCAGAACATTTCGATGGCGCGCTCCGTGCGCATGCACAGGCCTTCCATGCTGATGTTCAGGAGCTTCCCGGAGCAGGTCACGCCTTCGTGAAAGCTTTTGAAAAAATGGCGACGCTGGCCGTTTCCCGCGAACCGATGCGTGTGCGGCGGTTCCCCCTCCGGTCGGCGAAGTGTACCTTGGCCGGAAGAAGGAAGACGCTCTCCCTGTAGCGGCCACGATCCTGGTCGGTCACATCCGCCCGGAAGCGCATCCCGGCCAGGGGAGGTGCAGCTCGATGACTTCACCCGACTTCATCCGGGGTACCTGATGCGGGAAGCCAATCATTCTTCGGCTTCTTAGGCCCGCAGTGTGATTTTCCGGCGGGCGCCCTCAGGAGGGACTTCCAGGCCCCTCAGGGCACGCTGCCACTGAGGCTGATCCAGGTGGGTGCCGATGACCACGGCCGCGCAGGGGGCGGCGCTGCCGTCCGCCATGGAGGGCAGGGGGGAAATCTCCAGGCGGCCATCCGCCAACTGGAAGGCCCAGCGGTCGCTGCCATCATGGCGCGCGGCCCAGCCGGCGAACACACAAACCCCCTTGGCGCGCAGCAGCTCGCCCTGCGGAGGTACCGCCAGGAGCAGGGCCTCCAGGGCGGCCGGATCTAGGGGGTGGTCCCAGTGCAGGGTGAGTGACCGGGCCTGGGCGAAGCTGGCGGCACCGGCAGCCTCCCACCCTTCGGGCAGGGGGCGGACATCACCCAGCCAGGGGTCGGGGCTGCCTTCGGGTGCGACGCCCAGTCGCGTATGCACCAGGGGGATGTGCTTGAAGGTCGCGCGCAGTTCGCCTTCCCAGGCCACCGCACCGGAAGGATCAAGATCGGCCTTGCTGAGGTGGATGAGACTGGCCAAAGCCGCCTGGCGATGGAGGAGGGGCTTGATGTTCAGATGGTCCACCGGAGCCAGGCAGGAGACCACGGTCAGCAGTCCCGCCAGGCGCAGGCGACCCAGGAGGACGGGCTCCTGCTCCAGGTCCAGCAGGTCTGTGGGATCGGCCAGACCCGTGGTTTCCAGCACCACGCGCTCGGGCCGCTGCCCCACCGGCTGATCACACCAGGCCCGGAGGGTGGCCACGACCTCATCGCGGAGACTGCAGCAGACGCAGCCGTTGATCAGGTTCTCTACACCCGCCAGCTCGGGGCGTTCCGCGTCCACCAGGGTGCCGTCCACGCTGATGGCGCCGAACTCGTTGATGAGTACCGCCACCCGGCGACCCGCCGCCACCTCGGCTTTCAGCAGGCGGTTGACCACGGTGGTCTTTCCCGCCCCCAGGGGGCCGGTGACGATGAGGATGTCCAGGGGTTTGGTCGCGTCCATCCCTCCATGATGCCGCTCGGCGCGAAAATATGAGAGCGTTGAAGCGTGGACACCCTCGACCTCAGCTACCGTCTGGCCGTTTCCCTGGCCGGTGCCGTGACTCGCGCCTGTGCCAAGGGCCTGCCCGAGGGCTGGCAGCAGCGGCTGCTGGCGGAGGCGCCCTCTCTTCCGGCGGGAGAATGGATCTGGCTGCACGCCGTGAGCGTGGGGGAGCTGCTGCTGGCAGATGGCCTCGTGGCCCGGCTGCGCGAGGCTGGCCAACGCGTGCATGTGAGCACAGGTACGCCCGCCGGGCTCGATCTGCTAATGCGGCGTCTGCCGGAGTGGGATGGCGGCACGGGCAGGGTGTCGGGCGGGGCCTTTCCCCTGGATGATCCGGCGGGCCTCGAATCCTTTTTGCAGCGGCGACCCGGAGCTTTCATCGCGCTGGAAACCGAACTGTGGCCCGGTCTCCTGGAGGCCCTGGCGGCCCGTGGCATTCCCCGCCTGATCGTGAACGGCCGACTCACGAAGAAGTCCCTGCAGCGGGGTGGTCCCTGGCTGCGGCGTGCGGCCACGCGGCTCACCCTGGTGGCGGCCCGGGATGAGGCCAGCGCCGATGCTTTCAAGGCGCTGGGAGCGCCGGAGGTGGCGCTGGGTGGCAACTTGAAGGCTGACCTGCCGCCGCCCCGGCCGCTTCACGCGGGCTGGAACGCCCTTCGCACGGCCTGGATGGGCTGTCCGGTGCTGGTCATCGGCAACACGGTGGAAGGTGAGGAGCAGGCCCTGCTGGCGGTCTGGAAGGCCCTGCGCGCCCAGGTTCCCAGCCTGCGGATGATGCTGGCCCCCCGTCAGCCCCGGCGTTTCGATCAGGTGGCTACCCTCTTCGCGGCACAGGGGCTCGCCTTCCGGCGGGCCTCCCAGCCCTGGCCCGAGGCGGCCTCCTGGACCGACACGGATGCACTGCTGCTCGACACCCTGGGTGAACTGCCTTCAGCCTACGGAGAAGGCACCGTGGCCCTCGTGGCCGGGGGATGGGTTTCCTCCGGAGGCCACAACCCCCTGGAACCCGTCAGATCAGGTGTTCCCACCCTCATCGGGCCAGGCTTCTCGAACTTCGAAGACCTGGTGCCACCCCTGATGGAGGCGGGAAGGCTGGAGGTCGTTCCCGAGGCGCAGCTCGAAACCCGGATCCTTGCCACACTGCTCAGGGCGCCGCTCCGGCCCGGTTCGGCCCCGCCGCTGCCCGCCTCCCTTGCTGGGGCCCTGGATCGCACCTGGTTATTGATCGCACCGCATTTGCCCATCGTTCGCTAGAATCTCGCCCAAACGGAGCCGCCATGAACCGACGTGCCACGCACATCCTGCTGATCGATGACGATGCGGCGGTGCTGGAGATGGTGCATTCGGCCCTGGCGCACTACGGGATGGAGGTGCATGCCTATTCCGAAGCCGCCCAGGCCATGGAGCTGCTCCAGAATCCGGCGGCGCCGGACTTCGACCTGGTCATCAGCGACATCAACATGGACGGCCTCGATGGCTTCGATGTCATCCACAAGGTCAAGTCCACGCAGCCGCGCCTCCCGGTGGTGCTGATGACGGGGCAGGCCTCCGTAGATTACGCCATTCGGGCCATGCGCATGGGGGCGGCCAACCTGTTCATGAAGCCCGTCGCCATCCGGGATCTGGTGCAGAGCGTGTTCCACCTGGTGGACCTGCACCGGGATTTCCGGCTGGCCGATGATGGCCTCCGGGGCCTGGTGAATGAGCGGCGCCACTTCCTCTTTCGTTCCGACGAGCTGGATGTGCACAGCCTGGTGCGGCATCTGACGGATCGCCTCGTGCCCATGGGCTTTGCCTCCACCAGCAACCTGGATGTCATCGCCATGGCCTTTCACGAAGCCCTGGTGAACTCGCTGGAGCATGGGAACCTGGAACTTTCCTCGGATCTCAAGGGCGATATCTTCGCCAAGGAAGATCAGTACATCCTTTTGCGCAATGAGCGGATGGCGGATCCGAACTACGCCGGGCGGCTTATCGAGGTCCGCCTTGCCATGGACACGGAGCGCTTCGAGCTGGAGATCAGCGACGAGGGCAAAGGCTTCGACGCCAGCAAGGTCTCTCCCCTGGCGAAGGATTCGGAGTTGGCCCCGCATTGTGGGCGGGGGCTGCCCCTCATCATGCTCGTCATGGATGAAGTCCACTTCAACGAGAAGGGGAACCAGATCCGGCTGGTGTTGCGGAGGAAGTGAACGGCCCCATTCGCCGTCCGTCCCATGCGCGGGCTTCGCCTGCGCAGCCATGAAAAACGCCGGCAAGCCGGCGTTTTTCGGACGTGAGAAACCTGTGGGCTAGAACGCGCCTTCCACGAAGGCCTTGAGCTGGGGCTTGGGCTGACCACCCACGAGCTTGTTCACGGGCTTGCCATCCTTGAACACGATGAGGGTGGGGATGCTCATGATGCCGAACTGGCCGGCCACCTGGGGATTCTCGTCCACGTTCATCTTTACGAACTTGGCCTTCCCGGTCATCTCGGCGGCGAGTTCGTCGAGGACGGGGGCGATCATCTTGCAGGGGCCGCACCAGGGGGCCCAGAAATCCACGAGGGTGACACCCTGGGAAATCGCCTGGGGAAATTCGGCGTCGGTGATGTGGGCGACGAGGTCGGACATGGGAACTCCTTTGGTTCAGAAGATGGGAAGGGGTATCAGGTTCAGGGGATGGGCAGGGGGCCGTCAGGATTGGCGCCCCCCCACTGGGCGATGGTGAAGATGTTCATGTAGCGCTCGTTGGTTTCCCGGAGACGTTGCGCAAGCACTTCACAGAGCGCGTAGAGAATCTTCAAGGCCAGCTTGTGGTAGGCGTCGATCACCGACCGGAGTTCCTGGAGGGGGATGAAGAACAGGTCGGAGTCCTCGTTGGCGATGGCATCCGCGGCGCGGGTGGCCATGTCGATGAGGGCCATCTCGCCGAAAAAGGCCGGGGGTTCCAGCACGGCCAGGGCCTCTTCGCCGGTCGCACTCTGTTTAGAGATCCGAACCGAGCCTTTCATGACCACAAAAAGGCCATCGCCGGGATCGCCCTCCCGGAAGAGGACTTCGCCCGCCTTGACCGAGCGGACCTGCCCGATGATGAGGATCTGAACCCGCTCCGCCTCGTCCAGGTTCCGGAACAAGGGCGACTGGGTAAGGAAGGCTGGATCTATCAATGGCGATCCGTCAGGGGTTCCAAGGGCACGTGGGCGCAGAGGTCGAGGCCAAAGCCACGGAGGCCAATGTACTTGGTTTCGTGGCGGCTGAGGAGGCGCATTTTACCAATGCCCAACTGGCGCAGGATCTGCGCGCCCACGCCGAAATCGCGGTCGCTCATGGCCTGGGGTTGGACCGGGCCCTCATCTGCCACGCCGGGCGTGTGGGCGTGGCGGCGCAGATACACCATGGCGCCACGGCCTTCCTGGGCCAGAACGCCCATGGCCTTCTGGAAAAGGCCTGATTCGAAGCCGTGCAGGTCGTCCGGCAGCGTCTCCACGTGAACGCGGACCAGGGGTGGCTCTCCACCGGCGGTCAGGTCACCCAGTACAAAGGCCAGGTGGCTGCCACCATCCAACAAGCTCTGGAAGCGATGGACCTTCAGTTCACCCCAGATGCTCTGCATGGTGCGGACTTCGAGGGGCTTCACCAGGGGCTCCTGGCGCAGGCGGTAGGCCACCAGATCGGCCACGGTCACCAGCAGAAGGCCATGCTGCTTGCAGAAGGGCACCAGATCAGGCACCCGGGCCATGGTGCCGTCATCCTTCATGATTTCGCAGATAACGCCGCTGGGGTGCAGCCCCGCCAGGCGCGCCAGATCGACACTGGCCTCGGTCTGGCCCGTGCGGGTGAGCACGCCACCCTGCCGCGCTCGCAAGGGGAAGACGTGGCCGGGCTTCACGAAGTGCTGGGGCTTGGCATCGGGAGCGATGAGGGCCTGAATGGTGCGGGAGCGGTCCTGGGCGCTGATGCCCGTGGTGGTGCCTTCCCGGGCCTCGACGGAGACACAAAAGGCCGTCTCGAAGGGGCTGGTGTTGTCCCGCACCATGAGGGGGATCTGGAGCTTGTCCAGCACTGGGCCTTCAAGCGCGGCGCAGATCAGGCCACGGCCGTGGGTGGCCATGAAGGCGATGGCTTCAGGACTCACATGCTCGGCGGCCAGGGTGAGGTCGCCTTCGTTTTCACGGTCCTCGTCATCGACGACCACCACCATCCTGCCTTGGCGGATGGCTTCAATGGCTTCTTCAATGGAGGCGAAGGGGGAGTCGGGGCGGTCGCTCATAGGACACCCAGCATCGCTCATGAGACCTCCGGGGGGAAGGGCGCACCAGATGGTAAGGGCGCACCACCGAGGTAAAAGCCCACTCCGTGGTATGGTTGAGCATCCGATTTCATCTTCACCGAGAGGAACGACCCATGTCCCAGGGTGTGATCCAAGGCTCCATGCGAGAGGCGCCGCTGCCCGACATCATTCAGCTTGTGAGCCAGGGCGGCAAGTCCGGGTGCTTCCATGTCCAGCAGGAGGCTGCCAGGGCGCGGATCTACCTGAAGGATGGGCGGATCATCCATGCGGTGACCAACGGCGGGGAAGGCTTCGAGGCCCTGATGGAGGTGGCACTCTGGCTGGAGGGCACCTATCGCTTCGAGGAAGTGGTGCCCGATGTGGCCGCCACCATCACCAAACCGAATGCTTCGATCCTGATGGAACTGGGACGCCGCATGGACGAATGGCGGGTCATCAGCCAAAAGGTACCATCGGTGGAGCTCTACCCTGCTTCCACCCTGCTGCCCGGTGAGACGCCCCAGGGCGTG
>JAYVRY010000245.1:0-51361 GCA_043775845.1 Acidobacteriota bacterium | reverse complement strand
GCCGGCGGATCCGCCCCGTGAGTGGAGGCGGAAGGATGACCGTTCGTCATTCGCGCGCCCGAAGGGCGATTCGCGCCATTCGCGGTTCACTGCTTTCCAGGCTGAGGCTCGCCGATCATCGGGTCACGTTTTTCATCCGTGTTTATCTGTGTTCATCCGTGGCTGACCATTTTTCACTCAGGTGATCTCGAGCGATCAAACGTCGGAAGCCAACCGGTAAATGTCGGAGGCCGGTACGCCCAGATGCTTGGCCAAGGGCTTCACGGCCTCCCGCTGAGTCATGCCCCCTTCCCGGGCGGCCAGCAGAAAAGCCTTGGCCCAGTCCGGCAGTTCGAAGCCATCGAATTCTGATTCCACCTCGGTGACGATGCGTTTGGCGCTGGCACCGGCCAGCACGAGCACCATCTCGCCACGATCCTCGCGGCCCAGTTGCACCTTCACCTGCGTGGGGGTGCCGCGGTACCAGGTCTCGTGCAGCTTGGTCAGTTCGCGGCCCAGGGCGATCTCCCGGTCGGGCAGCAGCTCCTCCAGGTCCGATAGGGTTTCGTGGATGCGGTGGGGCGTTTCGAAAACCACCACCGTTTCCTCCTCGGTGCCGAGTTTCTTCAACATGGTCTTTCGCGGCTCGCAGCGATTGGGCAGGTAGCCCCAGAAGCTGAAGGCGTGGCTGGGCAGGCCCGAAGCCACCACCGCCAGCAGCACCGCCGAAGCCCCCGGCAGCACCGTGACCTTGGCGCCTGCGGCCCGCGCCGCCCGGGCGATCTCGAAGCCGGGGTCGTTGATGCCGGGCATGCCTGCGTCGCTGCAGTAGGCCACGGTGCGGCCCGACATCAATTCCAGGCCCAGCCGCTCGAAGGCCGCGTCGCCCGCGTGATCGTCGAAGCGCAGCATGGGCTTGTCGATGCCCAGGTGCTTGAGCAGGCCGCCCGTGCGGCGCGTGTCCTCGCAGGCCACCAGGTCCGCCCCGGATAGGGCCTCCTTCGCGCGATCCGTGAGATCGCCGAGGTTGCCAATGGGAGTGGGGACGAGGATGAGGTGGCCAGTCATGATTCATCCAGTCTGGCAGCCATCGATCAAAGTTGGCTCAGCATGGGTGGCTCCCAACGCTGGGGTGTGGCTGCCTGGGCCGGCTGCGCGTGTTTATGGGGCGGGGGCTCGTCCACGTATCCCTCGGGCAGGTGCCAGATGAGGGCCGGTTGCTCCATGTCGCGGCTTTCCTTCAGGGCCGCACCCAGTCGTGTCTGACAGGATTCCAGACCCAGCCCCTCCGATCCGGGCACCCACAGCGTCGCTCCCATGGGGGCCCCATTCAGCAGCATCCGCATCCGCAGGAGCAGGATGTGCGCGATGCTGCGGGGCGTGTGCTGGAAGATGATCAGGAAACGGCCCGGGCCGATCCGCACCATGAGATCGCCCGCTCGAATCCCTTCGGCCGCCTTGCGGAGCCTGGAGATGTCCTTCCGGCCCTTCATGACCACCTGGCATTCGGCCACCACCAGGCTGTCGGGCCGGTGCTCGGAGCCCAGCATGGCCTTTTCCCAGATCTCCAGGTACCTAAGGTTGGGCAGATCCGTTTCGGGGTCGCGGGTGGAGCTGTCTTCCATCACCGCCTGAGTGATGGCCAGCGCATCCTCCAGCCGGTTCAGGGACTGCTTCAGGTCCTCGATTTCCAGGATCCGCCCGATGAAGCCGGCCACGGATTCCAGCAGGGCGAACTCCACTTGGGAAAAGGCCTGTGGTCCATCAAAGAAGGCGAAGAGCAGGGCCCGGACCCCCTCTCCCTGGCGCAGGGCGCAGCCGACGGCGGCCTTGTGGGGAATGGCTCCAGGATCGCCCAGCTGGGACAGATGGGGCCCCGTGGCCATGTCCCGGATGACAAGGGTGCGCTCGGGGTGACTCAGCAACCATTCACAGAAGGAGGGAATGAGCGCTGGCGGTGCTTCCTCCCGCACCTCCGGGAACCACCACCGGAGTTCCACCGAGGTACCGGCCACCATCACCAGGACGGCCTGGGAGGCGCCCAGGTGGCGCACCAGGAGTTCGAGGCTCTTGGAAAGCACGAAAGGATCGCCACCCCCGCCCACCTGCAGCAGGGTGTGGATGGTCTGCGTCAGATGGCGGAGAGACACGGTGCTGGGCGCCAGGCGCCGGGCCACCCGCCTCAAGAGCCGCTGATCCGGCACGCGATCCTTCCTGACCTCACCCACAGGCATGGTTCCTTCCTTCGGACTTGGCCCGGCCATCCACCACCAGAACCTTCCCCCGCCCCGGCAGAACCAGTGGAAAGGGAGTCGGTCGATGAGTGGGCATGGGGCATCCAGTCTCCCCCGACTGTTCGGCAATCGCCGGGCAGGGCCTTACTCCTGTCAGGTGACCCGCTCGAGCTGGCGTTGGCTCCCGATCAGGCGGCTGTAAAGCATGCCCGTGTGGTACCAGTGCAGGAGGAAGGCCTCCAGGGCCGCCCGGCGCCACCAGCCCAGGGAGCCGCGGGCCGGAGGGGCCGCCTGGGCGGGGCTGCAGCGCACGGCCAGATCCAGCCCCTGGGCCGTGGCCTTGGCCCGGGCCAGATGCAGGGGATCGGAGACCACCAGCAGCGTGAGCCACTCGGCCTTGCGCATCTCGGCCCGTACATTGAACAGGTTTTCCAGGGTGTGCTGGCTGCGACCTTCCCTGAGAATGACCGCCTCGGGAATGCCCCGGGCCACCAGCCAGGCCCAGCCAGCCTCGGCTTCACTGCGCGCCGAAGCCCCCGTGGCCCCGCCGGCCACAAAGAGGCGGGGGGCAAGGCCCTGCCGCCAGAGCGACTCCGCATGCGCCAGCCTGGCCTCGAAAACCGGAGTCAGCTGGTCCTGCACCAGCTGTCGGCCCAGCACGAGGATGGCATCGGCCGGGGCCAGGACATCACCACGAACGCCTCGCAACACCTGGAAGAGACGGAAGGCCCACGGCAGCCCCAGCAGCCCCACGTTGGTGAGCAGCGCCAGCCCCAACGAAGCCGCCCCGCCTGGACCGAGCTTCTGGAGGAAGCTGGCGTGGGGCGGGGCGTGGTAGGGATGGGACATGCGCAAAAGCTATTCGGACGCACGCTTCTCGTACTTTTTCCGCTCATTGGTATCGAGGACGCGCTTGCGCATGCGGATGAAGTTCGGAGTGACCTCCACCAGCTCATCGGTCTCGATGTACTCGAGGGCCTGCTCCAGCGTGTGCTCCCGGGGCGGCGTGAGGCGCGTGGCCTCGTCGCTGCCGCTGGACCGCATGTTGGACAGCTTCTTGGCCTTGGCCACGTTCACCACCAGGTCGTTCTCGCGGGCGTGCTCGCCCACGACCATGCCCTCATAGCACTTGGTGTTGGGATGGATGAAAATGACGCCGCGCTCTTCGAGGTTCATGAGGGCGAAGCCCACTGACTCGCAGGGCTCCATGCTGATCAGCACGCCGTTCTTGCGGCTGGGCAGCTCGCCCTTGTGGGGGCCGTAATGGCTGAAGAGGCTGTGAATGATGCCCTCGCCCCGGGTGTCCGTCATGAACTCGCTGCGGAAGCCGATGAGGCCGCGGCTGGGGATCTTGAAGTGCAGCCGCATGCGGCCACCCTCGTTGCCCATATCCTGCATCTCGGCCTTGCGGGCTCCCATGTGTTCCATGGCGATGCCCATGTAGGCCTCGGGAACGTCCAGGGTCACGTCTTCGTATGGTTCCCGCTTCTCGCCAGTCACCGGATCGATGTGCAT
This sequence comes from Acidobacteriota bacterium, assembly GCA_043775845.1. Classification (GTDB taxonomy): domain Bacteria; phylum Acidobacteriota; class Holophagae; order Holophagales; family Holophagaceae; genus Geothrix. The sequence continues at coordinate 47,633 of JAYVRY010000245.1, read as the reverse complement.
GATCACTTCGGGACGGCTCACGCACAGCTCGAAACCTTCGCGGCGCATGGTCTCGATGAGGACCGCCAGATGGAGCTCGCCGCGGCCGCTGACCTTGAAGGCATCGGGCGTGGCGGAATCCTCGACCCGAAGCGCCACATTGTGCTGCAGCTCCTTCATGAGGCGTTCGCGAATGCGGCGGCTCTGGATCTGCTTGCCGTCCTGGCCGGCGAAGGGCCCGTTGTTCACCATGAACATCATGGAAATGGTGGGCTCGTCGATGTCCACATACTCCAAGGCCCGGGGGTTGGTGGAATCGGCGATGGTCTCGCCCACACGGATATCAGGGATGCCGGCGATGGCCACGATCTCACCCGCGCTGGCTTCCAGCTGCTGAATGCGGGAAAGGCCTTCGAAGCCGTAGAGCTGCGTGATCTTGTGCTGCTGGACGGCCCCGTCGCGCTTGATCAGGGCCACGGTCTCGCCCACCTTGATGCGGCCATTCACGATGCGGCCGATGCCGATCTGGCCCACGAAGTCGCTCCACTCCATGAGGGTGAGCAGCATCTGCAGGGGCGCCTCGGGAGTGCCGGTGGGGTGAGGGCAGTGCTTGACGATGGCATCGAAGAGGGGGTCAAGGCTGTCGCTGGCATCGTTCATGTTCAGCATCGCGTAGCCCATCTTGGCGCTGGCGAAGACACAGGTGAAATCCAGCTGCTCTTCGGTGGCGCCCAGCTCGATGAGCAGCTCGAAAACCTGATCCTGCGTCCAGACGGGACGGGCGCCGGGGCGGTCCACCTTGTTGATGATGACGATGGGACGAAGCCCCAGAGCCAGCGCCTTGCGGGTCACGAACTTGGTCTGGGGCATGGGGCCGTCGAAGGCATCCACCACCAGCAGCACGGAGTCCACCATGCTCAGCACGCGCTCGACTTCACCGCCGAAGTCAGCGTGGCCAGGCGTGTCTACGATGTTGAAGCGGTAGCCGCCCCAGTGCAGAGAGGTCGTCTTGGCCAGGATGGTGATGCCGCGCTCGCGCTCCTGGTCATTGCTGTCCATGGCGCGCTCCTGCACGCGCTGGTTGTCGCGGAACATGTGAGCGCCCTTGAACATGGCGTCCACGAGGGTGGTCTTCCCATGATCAACGTGCGCGATGATGGCAAGGTTGCGGATCTTTTCGAGAGGCGTCATCAGACTTCCTGCTGTGGCCCAGGCAAAGGCCGGGCAGAACCCTCGATTTTACCAGAGACCCCGACCAATTCCGAGCATGAATCGCAACCTCTTCCATTGTCACGAGACAGGTCTAAGATAAGCGGACCCTCCTCGGGAGAACCCCATGCATATCAATGAACTACTGACCGTGGTCTGCGAGCAGGGCGCCAGCGATCTCCACCTGAAGGTCGGCAACCACCCCATTGCCCGCATCCGGGGCAAGCTCACGCCCATGACCCAGTTCAAGCGGCTGGTGCAGGAAGACACCATCGCCATGGCCTACGCGATCATGGCCAGCGACAAGCAGAAGTCGAAGTTCAAGGACAACATGGATCTCGACATCGCCTACTCGGTGCCGAGCCTGGGCCGCTTCCGCTGCAACATCTTCAACCAGCGGGGCACGGTGGGCCTGGTGCTCCGCGTGATCCCCCGGAAGATCTACACCATTGACGACCTCATGCTGCCCAAGGTCCTCAAGACCATCTGCCAGGAGCAGCGTGGCCTGGTGCTGGTGACCGGCACCACCGGTTCCGGCAAGTCCACCACCCTGGCGGCCATGATCGATCTCATCAACGCCACCCGCACCGAGCACATCCTCACCATCGAAGATCCCATCGAGTATCTGCACCGGGACAACCTCAGCATCGTGAACCAGCGGGAAGTGGAAGCCGACTGCAAGAGCTTCTCCTCCGCCCTGCGCGCCGCCCTCCGCCAGGACCCCGACGTGATCCTCGTGGGTGAAATGCGCGATCTGGAGACCATCGAGACAGCCCTCCACGCCGCCGAGACTGGCCACATGGTGTTCAGCACCCTGCACACACTGGATGCCACGGAAACCATCAACCGCATCATCTCGGTATTTCCCCCCCACCATCAGAAGCAGATCCGCCTGCAGCTGGCCGCCGTGCTCAAGGGCATCATCTCCCAGCGCCTCGTGCCCCGGGCCGATGGCCAGGGCCGCGTGCCCGCCGTGGAGGTCATGGTGACCACCGAAACGGTGCGCTCCTGCATCGAGGACAAGGACAAGACCAAGACCCTGAAGGATGTCATTGCCGCAGGCACCGCCCAGTACGGCATGCAGACCTTCGACCAGAGCCTCTACTTCCTCCTGCGCCAGGGCCTCATCACCGAGGAAGAAGCCCTGCTGCGGGCCACCAATGTGGGCGAATTCCGGCTTCGCCTGGAAGGCGTCATGGCCACCTCGGACATGTCCAAATCCAACATGGAACGCGGCATGTCCATCGCCCAGGGAGGTGGCCGCGAGGCCGGTGGCCCCCCGCCCCCACCCATTCTCAACCCGGCCCCGGGTGCGCCCATGGCCATGCCTCCCGTCCAGGACGTAAAAATCACCCTGGCACGCTGAACGCCCTTCCCCTATTCTGGCTCTCCCACCCCACGGCCCGAGGTTGCAGATGATCAAGATCGACATCGCCAATTCGTTGATGAAGGTTCATCCCTGCTCGCGCGCCACCGCCCTCCAGGTGGTGGACCTGCTCACCGAGCGGCTGAAGGATGCCCTGCTCAATGGCCATCGCATCGAGATCCGCGGCTTCGGCGTCTTCGAACCCCGCCCCCGCAAGCGCGGCATGGGCCGGAACATCAAGACCGGCGCCAGCGTCCAGATCCCCAAGGGTAAGAGCATCCGCTTCAAGCCGGGGAAGGATCTGCGCGAGATCGAGGTGGGCTGAGGCTCAACGCTTCACGTTGAGCCTGCGGGGAAAGACATGGGACAATGGCGGGATGGAAGAAGCCCCGCGCCTTGAGATCACCTATCCTGCCCGCGTCCCCATGAAGATCATCGGACGCCAGGAGGAACTGCGCCCCGACATGGTGATGGAGCTCATCCTCGCCCACCTGGGCCCCCAGCCCGACGGCGACGAGCAGCACTCAGCCAATTGCAAGGGCGCCTTCATCAGCTACACCTTCTGGATCACCCTGCCCGATGACAAGGCGGAAACGCCGCTGCGGGAGGCCATCCAGAAACTGCCGGGTGTGGTCATGCAGCTGTGATGACGAAAATCGCTGCGCGATTTTCGTTGGCGCGTTCCGCGCGAAATGACAACGGCGGATTCACTCACCGCGTACCAGTTGGCTTCTTTGAAGAAAACCGAACAGCGGTTTTCCTACGCGCGGGCGTAGTCCGCGCGGTTGAACGGAGGCTTGTCAGGGCCGCAACGTCCCCATCATCCTCGGGTACGGAATGGTTTCGCGCACATGCGGCAGCTTGCAGATCCAGGCCACGGCGCGCTCGAGGCCCATGCCAAAGCCAGCGTGGGGGACGCTGCCGTACTTGCGGACATCCAAGTACCACTCGTAGTCGGCTCGGTTGAGTTCGTGGTGTTCGATCTGATCCAGGAGGTACTGGAGGCTGGAGGCACGCTCGCCGCCGCCGATGACTTCGCCATAGCCTTCGGGGGCCAGCAGGTCGGCGCCCAGGGCCAGGCGGGAGTCCACGGGATCGGGCTCCATGTAGAAGGCCTTGAACACCTTCGGGAAGCGATGCACCCAGAGCGGCTTGTCCGTGGCGTTCATGAGCATGGTCTCATCGTCGTTGCCGAAGTCCTCGCCCCAGTTGATGTCGCTGCCCAGGGTCTTCAGCTTGTCCACGGCTTCGGTGTAGGTCATGCGGTCGAAGGTGGTGTTCAGGGCGGTTTCCAGGGGCGCCTGATCGCGCTCGAGGATCTTCAGCTCCTCCTGGCGGCCTTCCAGCACCCGCTGGATGAGGAACTTGGTCATGCGCTCGCCCAGAATCATCACATCATCCAGGTGGGCGAAGGCCACTTCCGGCTCCACCATCCAGAACTCCGTGAGGTGGCGTCGCGTCTTGCTCTTCTCGGCCCGGAAGGTGGGGCCGAAGCAGTAGGTCTTGCCGAAGGCGGCGATGCCCGGCTCCTGGTAGAGCTGGCCCGACTGGCTGAGGAAGGCCATGCCCTCATGAAAATATTCAGTGCCGAACAAGGTGCTGGTGCCTTCGCAGGCGCTGGGGGTGAGGATGGGCGCGTCCAGCAGGGTGAAACCATCGCTATCGAAGAAATCGCGGATGCCCTTCACCAGGGTGTGGCGGATGCGGAGGATGGCCCACTGACGGCGGCTGCGCAGCCACAGATGGCGGTTCTCCATGAGGAACTCGGTGCCGTGTTCCTTGGGCGTGATGGGGAAATCCGTGCTGCCGCCGATCAGTTCCAGCGACTTCACCAGCAGTTCCGGCTGGCCGGATTTGGGATGCTGCTGCACCAGACCGGTGACCGTGATGGCGGCCTCCTGGGTGAGCTTGCCGGCCAGTTCGTAGCTTTCGGGCTCGGCCTCGGCGGCCCCCACCACGCACTGCACGAAGCCCGAACCATCCCGCAATTCGATGAAGCGGGTCTTGCTGGTGCGGGCATTGCGGACCCAGCCCCGCAGCCGGACAGTCTCGCCGACCTGGTCGGCAAGGAATCGGACTTCGGTGAAGGGCAGGCTGCTCACGGGAACTCCAGGGCCAAACATCCATTGTGCCCGGCCCGAGGCCCCCGCTCCAGCATCGGGATAAAACGAGGCCACAGTGATACAAAGAATGAAACCGCTAATGACGCGAATGGGCGCGAATAAAGAAGGAACGGAAGGATAGGGTGGACGAACCCACTCTTTCATCTTTTCATTCGCGCGCCCGCAGGGCGATTCGCGCCATTCGCGGTTCATCCTTCCTGCGAACGCCCCCAGCCTAGGTGTCCTGTTTGGTGGCCCGGAACTTCCCGGTGATGGCCATCTGCATGCCCTTGAGGTGCGACATGACCCGTTCCAGCTTCTGGCGGGCGATGTCCTGGAACTGCATCTGCTGGATGAGGGCGAAGACAGTGTCCTGCATGTCCTGGTTGATGCGGTCCAGCTCCGCGATGTCGTTCTCGTGCCCCTTGAGGCGTCCCAATCCGGCTTCCTGCTTCAGGTAGCCAAGGCCCTGGAAGAACCTGTCCGTGCTGGCCAGCATGGTTTCCACCCGCTCCAGGACCTTGCTCATTTCCTGCTCCGTGTAAGAAATGGAGCTTTCGATCTGGGGCATGACCCGGTGTTCGCCCTGTTCTTTCGCGGGCGCCATCTCGATGAGGCGTCGGAGATCCTGGTCGAGGCGTTCCTCGAATTTGATATCGGTGAGGATTTCCTTCCCATGGGCCCGCCCAATCCCGTGGTTGGCGATGAGCGCGGCATCCAGCAGCGTGACGACTCGTTCGCCCTGGACGATGAAGCCCTCCACCCAGGCGCCATCCAGGCCAGCCAGCAAGGGGCTGGCGGGAACCAGATCCGTCTCGGGGATGCTCACCACTGCGTCCACGGCATCCACCAGCAGGCCCGTGGCGGTTCCCGCTAGGTCCAGCACCAGGATGGTGCCCACCCGATCCTCATCCAGGGGCGGCAGGGACATGCGCACCCGCAGGTTCACGACGGGCACGACCCGACCCCGGAGATCGAGGATGCCTTCCACCGCGCGGGGCATGTGCGGCAGCTTGTTCAGCTCCCGGAAGGGCGTGATTTCCGCCACGTGCTTCAGGGGCAGGCCATAGGCCCGACCATTCAAGAAGAAGGTCATGTAACGGTGGTGAACGGAATCCCGGCCCGCGACATGGGCCGCGCCCCCCGCTGGGGCCGAGGGCGCCGTGCCAAGACTCACACAGCCTCCTGGACGGCGAGTTGGAGCAGTTCTGCGGGATCCAGGATCAGCACCACGCCGCCATCGCCCATGATGGAGGCGCCGCTGATGCCAGGCAGACTGGCGAGGTAGGGCGCCAGGGGCTTGATGACCACTTCCTGACGACGGACGAAGGCATCCACGATGATGCCCATGCGCCGTCCAGCCGCAGACACCACCACCACGGAATGGCCATCGATGGCGTCCGCATCGTTGTCCGGGGCGGCCGATTTGAGGAGGTGCTTGAGACGGCACACGCCCAACACCTCGCCCCGCAGGTTGATGGCCTGGCGGCTGGTGAGGTGGGAAATGTTTTCGGGCGGAACGATGAGGGTCTCTTCCACGGCCGTGCCGGGGAGGGCGAACACTTGGTTCCCACTCTTCACCAACAAGGCGTCGATGATGGCCAGCGTCAACGGCAGCTTGATGGTGAAGACCGAGCCCTTGCCCACAGTGGAACGCACACCCACGCGACCGTTGAGTTTGCGCACGTTGGACCGCACCACATCCATGCCCACACCCCGGCCGGAGATGTCCGTGACCTTGGCGGCGGTGCTGAACCCGGGCGCGAAGATCAGCTCGATCACTTCCTCGTCAGACATGGCATCGGCTTTGTCGTGGCTCATGAGGCCCTTTTCCACAGCCTTGGCGCGGATGACGGCGGGATCGATGCCCTTGCCATCATCCTCGATCTCCACCACCACGCTGTCGCCCTCATGCCGGGCCCGCAGAATCACGGTGCCCACCTCGGACTTGCCGGACTTGACCCGAACATCCGGCATTTCAATACCGTGATCGGCACTGTTGCGGATGAGGTGGATCATTGGATCGCCCAGTTCCTCGATGATGCTCTTGTCGATTTCAGTGTCCTCGCCCACCACCTGTAGATCGATCTTCTTGCCGCTGCCCTTGGCCAGATCACGGAGCATGCGAGGGAACTTGGAGAAGATGGTCTTCACGGGCACCATGCGGATGCCCAGCACCGAGGCCTGGATCTCCTTGCTCACATGGTCCAGGTAGACGGAGGCGTGGGCCAGCTCCTTGGCCACGGTAGAGGCCGGATGTCCGTTGACCTGGGGAATGAGCCGTTCGACCAGGTGGCTGATCATGGTCTTGCTAATGATCAACTCGGCCACAATGTTCATGAACTGTTCGAGCTTGGCCTGACTCACACGGATGGTGTCGGACGTGCCCTTGTCGTCGGAGCCGCGGCGTGGTGTCTTGCGGCGATCCTCAGCGGCGGGAGCCCCGTCACCGGCGACCGCCGCTTCCAGAGCAGCCTCACCCAAGGCCAGGGGGTGGAAGGTGATGGTGGCGTTGGTGACCGCGCCAAAAACCTTTCGCACTTCCTCGATGGGCTCGGTGATTTCGATCAGCATCACCAGGTCGAGGTGGAAGGCCCGGGCGTCGAAGCTTTCCAGGTCCACTCCGGGTTCCCGTGGAATCATCTGCTTGTGCAGCAGCCGCCCCACCAGTTCCACCATCTGGAACATGGAGAAGGGATTGAAGGCCGTCCCGTAGATGGCGCCCGCCAATTCAGCGTGGATTCCAAGTACGGTCTTGCCGCTGGACAGTGCTTCGGTCGCAGCCTTGCGGCCAGCCTCGTTCACGCGAGACAGGGCGGGTGGCAGCAGGAGTTCCCCCGTGGTAGCCGTCGCCTGGACGGCCACCTTGGCACCGCCACCCTGCTTCAGGGCCTCCAGGTTGCGGATCAGCTCGCTGGGATCGGGGTCTTCGATGTCGCCCTGCTTCCGCACCTGGATGCGCACATCGTCGACCAGGATTTTGAGCATGTCCACGGTCTCGAAGAGCAGCTCCATGACCCGGTCGCTGAGCTCCATGCGGGACTTGCGCAGGTCGTCCAGGACGTTTTCGCCAATGTGGGCGAGCGACAGGACCTTCTGGAGGCCCAGGAAGCCAGCGGCCCCCTTGATGGTGTGCACACTGCGGAAGATGGCGTTGAGCAGATCCAGGTCGCCCGGCGACTCCTCGAGGGCCAGGAAGTTGGTCTCGATCTGCTCGAAATGCTCCTGCGCCTCGACCAGGAAGTCCTCGTAGAAACTGGGATCGTCGAGAGCGAAATCAGTCATGGCTCACCCGTCCTGTTGCCCCCTTGCCGGGGCGGCCCTGAAGGCCCTGGAGCTGTTCGGTCTCCGCGTCTGTCAGCAGCTGCTGAAGTTCCAGAAGGAAGATCATGCCGTTGTCCAGCCGGGCCACCTTCTCGATGTAGCGGTTGGCGCCCACAGCCGTGACGGCGGGAGGGGGCCCAAAGCGGTGCAAATCCACAGGCCGGACCTCGTCCACCGCGTCCACCACCAACCCTGTGAATACTCCGCCGATGCTGGTGATGAGGATGCGGGAGATGGTGGTCGCCACGACTCGCTCCAGCCCAAAGCGGGTGCGGAGATCCACCACGGGCATGACCTCGCCCCGCAGATTCAGCACGCCATCCACGAACTGCGGCGCCCGGGGCACCGGCGTGATCTGACCCACCATGATGATTTCCCGGACTTCATGCAGCCGGAGGCCATAGCTCTCGGGGCCGAGCCGGAAGACCACCAGCTCAAGACTGGGAGTCGTCTCCTGGGCCCGGGCGTCATTGAGCCCGAGTCCCTGGCCCATGGCCGCGATCTTTTCCTGGTCATCACCAGTGATGATCTTCAGCACATTGATGAGGCTCACCATGCGGCCTGGCAGCAGCAGGATGCCTTCCAGGTGCTCGCGTTCGGCTTCGGACAGGGTCTGGGGCGGCGGCAAGGTCTGGCCATCCTGGATGCGGAGGATCTCCTGGATCTCATCCACCACCACGCCGATCTTGGCAGCACCAAAGGAGAGCAGCACCACCATGTCCCGCTTGCGTTCGCTGTTGCCCTGCTGGATGGAAAGAATCTCGGAGAGATCCACCAGGGGCATGACCTGATCGCGCAGGCAGATGACGCCCAGCACATAGTCCGGCGCGTCCGGCACCTTGGTGACCGGGGGCAGCTCGACGATCTCTTCCACCTCATGTAGGGCGATGCCGAAGCTTTCGGCGCCCAGCCGGAAGGTGACAAAGGGACGGCCATCCTCTTCGATGTCCTCACCGGCCTCGGAGTTCCCCGAGAAGGTCCCGGCCATGGCCAGGTCATCGAATTCGGCGCGTCGGGTCAGCTCGGAGCTATCCAGGAGCTTCTCGAGGTGGATCAGGGTGATGAGCCTGGTACCCACGGTGACCATGCCGGCCAAATATTCGGCCCGGATGCCCGCCACGAGGGGAGGTGTCTCCCGGACGCTGTGATCTTCGAGGCGCACCACTTCCGCCACGGAATCCACCTGGAGACCAGTGGGCCCACTGGCGAGACGCATCACGATGATGCGGGTCTTGGAGGTGGTTTCCTGGGGGGCCAGGTGGAAGCGGATCCGGCTGTCGATGACAGGAATGATGAGGCCACGCAGGTTGATGACACCAAGAATGAAGCTAGGGCTGCCGGGAACGGGCGTCACATCGGAACGGTGGGTGATTTCCTGTACCCGATCGATGTCCAGCCCGAACTCCACCCCATCGAGGGTGAAGGTCACCAGCTGGCCCGAGGGCACCAGCTCGGTGGCGAGGAGGGCCTGGGTGGACTCGGCGGCCATGGTCTACCCCTTCTTCTGGGTTTTGAAGGCCTCGATCACCGCGTCCGCGTGGGCCTTGTTCTCGTCGGGCGTGGTCCCAGTCTGGGCGATGGTGTGGCTGATGGAGGGACGCTCGATGTCGCTCTTCAGGCCCGTGCCCAGCAGATCGACAATGTAGTCGTGGATCTGGCGCAGGTGGTGGACGATGCGCTCCAGCTTCTGCCGGGTGATGTCCTGGAACTGCATGAGGTCCATGGCTTCGAAGACCTTGTCCTGGATCTCCTTGCTGGCACTCATGACCTCATGGATGGCCTTCTGGACCCCAGGCGACTGGGCCCCTTCGTGGCGCATCATGTCCGTGACAAGCTGCTGCTGGCGCGAGACCAGGCGGCCGATCTGGTCCAACTGGTCCATGATCTTGTTGGACTCCCGCTCCGTCACGGAGGTGACGGTGTCCAACTCGGAAATCACGTGACCGCTGCCATCCTTGTGGGGTTCGGCATGGGCCTCAGGCGCTGGTGAGGCCGGGGGTGGCGCCAGGACGGGGTCCGCAGCAGGCCCCTTCTCCACCTTGGGCTTCTTGGATGGCTTTCCGCCTCCGGAAAGGAGGGCGTCGATTTCGGACTGGTCCATGGCGTACTCCCTACCCGAGGAGGGACTCGATCTTTTCTTTGAGGGTCTCCGGGGTGAATGGCTTCACCACGTAGTTGTTCACGCCGGCCTGCAGCGCCTCGACGATGTCCTCCTTGGCGGCGTTGGTCGTCACCATGAGAATGGGGATGGCCGCATTCTGAGTGCGCACAGTCTTCACGAACTCGAGGCCATCCATCTCCGGCATGTTCCAGTCGGTGATGATCATTTCCACCCCGCCCTGGCCGAGCTTTTCGAGCCCGCTCTTGCCGTTTTCACCTTCCACCACGTCGGTATAGCCGATGCGGGACAAGGTGTTGATGATGATGCGCCGCATCGTCGAGGAATCGTCCACGATGAGGATCTTCACGGGGGCCTCCTGAAAAGGGTGGTAAACGGGGTCAGTTTGCGGACGGAGGCACCGAGGCCTCCAGGAACTTCATGAGGGCTTCAAGGTCATCGGGGTAGACATTCTGGAATTTAACACCGAGCTCATATCCGCCCGAGTCCATCTCTTCCACGCGAACCACCTTGCCCAGGGCCACCAGGGGCCGGGCATCGGCGTCCTGGGTGGGGCCGAAGTGGTTCTGGAAGCGCCCCCAGCCCGGCACCCTCAACTCCAGCTTGAGCAGGGTCCCCAGGGGATAGGCCCGGGGGGAATCCACCAGGAGGCCCCCGACGGAGACATCCTTGTAGCTGGCTGCGGCCGGGCTGTCCCCCTTGTGGAAGCTCAGTTCCTGGAAGCTCAACTTGGCCTCCAGGGGGATTCGTTGGAATTGTCGCCGTTCCTGACTCATGGGTTTCCTCACATGGGGCATCGGAGAGGTTGGATTCCAACTTGAATCCTGCAAAAGCTGCCCCCGGGAGCGCCGGGTCGGCGCCGGGTCCGGCTAGACTAAATCCTGTGAGCGCGCCCTGAGGGAGCGCCCCTTGGAGGATCCATGCCCGCTGTCCCAGGCCCCTGCCCCATGGACCCCAGACAGATGGAGACCGCCCTCCAGCGTCTGGCCACGGATCTTCTGGCTCGGGTCAAGCCCGAAGAAGAGATTGTCTTGCTGGGCATCCGGTCCCGGGGGTTGCCCCTGGCCGAACGCCTGGCCACCCTCCTGAGGGCTGCTTCGGGGGCCCAGGTGCCCGTGGGCTCCCTGGACATCACCCTCTACCGGGACGACCTCACCGAAATGGTGGGCAGCCCCATCGTCCGCCCGACGGAAATCCCCTTCACCCTCATGGAACGGACCGTGGTGCTGGTGGACGATGTCCTCTACACCGGCCGGACCGTCCGGGCGGCCCTGGATGCCCTGCTGGATCATGGTCGGCCCCGCCGGGTGATGCTCCTGGTCATGGCCGACCGCAGCGGCCGCGAGCTACCCATCCAGGCCGATCTGGCGGGCGTGACGGTCGAAATCCCCCCAGGCCACCGGGTGGCGGTGCGGGTGAAGGAAATTGACGGTGTGGATGGCGTGACCGTGGAGGCCTGTTAAATGACTTCCGAACGCTACATCTTCCCCCATAAGCATCTCCTGGGCATCGAACCCCTCAGCCCCCGGGACATCACGGCCCTCCTGGACCAGGCTCAGGCCTTCGAAGAGGTCTGTGAGCGGCCCAGCATCAAGATCGTGCCGGCCCTGCGCAAGAAGCTGGTAGTGAACCTCTTCTTCGAGAACAGCACCCGCACCCGGAACAGCTTCGAGATCGCCGAAAAGCGCCTGTCCGCCGAAATCATCAACTTCGATGCCGACACCAGTAGCCTCAGCAAGGGCGAGACTCTGGTCGACACGGCCATGAACCTGGAGGCCATGCATCCCGATCTGATCGTCATGCGCCACAGCGCGCCCGGGGCCCACACCCTCCTTTCCCGGCACATGAAGGCCAGCATCATCAACGCCGGGGATGGCTCCCACGAACATCCCACCCAGGCCCTGCTGGATGCCTACACGCTGCGAAAGCGCTTGGGAAGGCTGGAGGGCCTGAAGGTGGCCATCGTGGGCGACATCCGCAACAGCCGCGTGGTCCGCTCCAACCTCTGGCTGCTGACCAAGATGGGCGCCAAGGTCACGCTGGTTGGCCCGCCGACGCTGGTGCCCCAGGAGATGAAGGCCACCTGGCCTTCCATCGAGATCAGCCATGATTTCGACGCGGTCATCCCCCAGCAGGACGCCATCATGATGCTCCGCGCCCAGTTTGAACGGGGCACCGGCGCCTTCATTCCCGGTCAGGGCGAGTACAGCCGCTTCTTCCAGCTGAACCCGGCTCGGATGAAACAGGCCAAGAAGGATGTGGTGGTGCTGCATCCCGGCCCCATCAACCGCGGCCTGGAGATCACCAGCGACGTGGCCGACGGCCCCAACAACCTGATCCTCGATCAGGTCACCAACGGCGTTCCCGTGCGCATGGCCGTCCTCTTTCTGCTGTCCAACCCCCATGGAGAACAGGTGCCGTGAGCGCGCCCGTTGAAGTCCTCTCCCGCCTGCTCTGGACCCGCGATACGGCCGCACTGCCCGACAAGGCCCTGGCGGACCAGCTGGGCCTTGATGCCCCGGCCCTGGCTGCCTTGGTGCAGGCCCTCCAAGGTGAAGGAGAGGACGCCGCCACGACCGAACACCGCATCGGCTTCGTGCCCGAAGACCTGCCCAAGGGCCTGAAGGCCCGGCAGCGAACCGAGAAAAGGATGAACCGTCCATGATCCAAGGCCCTGTCACCCTCCTCATTCTCGATGGCTTCGGCGACGGCCCCCGGAATCCCTTCGACGCTACCTTCATCGCCAACATGCCGCGCTTCAATGCGCTGCGCCGGACCTACGCCACCACCCAGCTGCAGACCAGCGGCGAGGCCGTGGGCCTGCCGGAGGGCCAGTTCGGCAACTCGGAAGTGGGCCACATGAACCTGGGCGCCGGTCGGGTGGTCTGGCAGGAACTCACCCGCATCGACGCGGCCATCCGCCGGGGCAGCTTCCGCGAGAACCCCGCCATGACCACCCTCATGGCCGAGCTCAAGGCCTCGGGCAAGCGCCTGCACCTGCTGGGGCTGGTGAGCGATGGGGGCGTCCACAGCCATCAGAACCACCTGGTGGCTTTGTCCCAATGGGCTCAGGCCGAGGGCGTTCCCACCACCATCCACGCCATCACCGATGGCCGGGACACGGGCCAGAAGAGTGCCGACGGCTTCATGCAATGGCTCATGTTCCAGTTGAGGGCCTGCCCCCTGGTGTCCATCGGCTCCGTCTGCGGCCGCTACACCGCCATGGACCGCGACAAGCGCTGGGAACGCACCGAGCAGGCCTGGAAGCTCTATGTGGATGGCGAAGCCACCCGCTCGGCGCCCGATGCCCTGACCGCCGTGAACGCCGCCTACGAACGGGGCGAGACGGACGAATTCGTGGCCCCCACCAGACTGGATGCCTTCCAGCCCTTCGCCGATGGCGACGGTGTGCTGTTCTTCAATTTCCGTGCGGACCGCGCCCGGCAGCTGTGTCATGCCTTGGTGAATCCGGCCTTCGCCGGATTCACCCGGAAAAAGCGTCCTGCGGTAAAGCTTGTGACCTTCACCGCCTACGACGGGGAACTGGAGCCCTTCCTGTCCGTGGCCTACCCGCCTCAGAGTCTCGACTACATCCTCGGCGAGCTCATCAGCGCCCAGGGCTGGAAGCAGTTCCGCACCGCTGAAACGGAGAAATACGCCCATGTCACCTACTTCTTCAACGGGGGCCGGGAGGCACCCTTCGAAGGCGAGGAACGCCGCCTGGTGCCCTCACCCAAGGTGGCCACCTATGACCTGCAGCCCGAAATGAGCCTCGCGGACGTGAGCCAGGGCCTGGAGACGGCCATCCGGTCCAAGGAATACCGTCTGCTGGTCTGCAATCTGGCCAATCCCGACATGATCGGGCACACAGGCGACCTGGCCGCAGCCGTCACGGCCTGTGAGGCGGTGGACGGCGCAGTTGGCCGCATCGCCGACGCCACCCTGGCCATGGGCGGCGCCCTGTTCATCACCGCCGACCACGGCAACTGTGAGTGCATGCGGGATGAAGGCGGCAACCCCCACACGGCCCACACCCTGAACCCAGTCCCCGCCGTGCTGGTGGGCGCTGGGTTCGAAGCCCGCCAACTTCGCAGTGGCGGCGCCCTCAGTGATGTGGCCCCCACCCTTTTAAGCTTGTTCGGGCTGCCCCAGCCCCAGGTCATGGACGGGCAGAACCTGCTATAGGCCCGGCAAGGCTCAGGTATTCCTCCTCTCAGCCGATGTGGGTGAGGGGGGATCCCCCTTGGAGTCAGAATGCCTCTCCGCCGTGTGGAGGATTTCAAGTCGGGTCGGACCTTTGCCAAGGGGCTGGTCTGGGTCGTCGTGGCCTTCGACCTGCTGATTGTGGCTTTCGCGGTGTGGACCCTGGCCTGGAGCCACGGGCAGTACGTAGACAACGCCAAGGCCGCCACCAACAACCTGGCCCAGGTGCTGGAAGAGAATATCCATGGCATGGTCAACCAGATTGATCTGGTGCTATTCACCATCAAGGATGAAGCGGAACGCTGGGATCTGCCCCATCGGGACCAGCGCATCGAGGCGGAAATCCGGGCCCAGTCCGCCCGCCTGCCCATGCTGGATGGCTTGCGCACGGCCGACGAGGAAGGCTTCATCGACCATGGCACTGCCGTGCAGAAAAATGCACGGATCAGCCTGGGGGACCGGGACTACTTCAAATACCTGAAAGCCACCCCAGCGGCAGGACTGCATGTCACGCCCCCCTATGTGGGCCGCGTCAGCGGGAAGTGGGTGATCATCCTGGCGCGACGGCTGAACAAGGCCGATGGCACTTTCGCCGGGGTGGTCTACGGCACCATCACCCTCGAAAACCTGGGGAAGGTCATCGCCTCGGTGGATGTGGGCCCGAAGGGTTCCATTTCGCTTCGGGGGGCCGACCGGGGACTGCTGGCGCGATTCCCCAAATACGCCGGATTTGAAAAGACCATCGGTGAAAGAAAGGTGGATGGCAACTACCAGGAGGCGGTGGAATCCGGTCGCGCCCTGAGCCACTTCACAGCCACATCCTTCATCGATCACCAGACGCGGACCTACACCTTCCGCAGAACCACCGATCCGACCTTCTTCATCCTCGTGGGCCTGGCCCAGGGGGATTACCTCCAGGCCTGGCGGAAGGAAGTCCTGTTGGCCTTGCTTACCGTGGCTGGCCTGACCGGTTTGTCCTTTGGCATTGCCTTCATGGGCCGTTCGGCGTGGCGCCGCCAGGCCCGGGACAGTGCCATCCTTGAAGCCCAGGAAGTCAGGTTCCGCCTGCTGGCCGAGAACGCTTCCGATGTGATCTGGACCGCCGATCTGCAAGGCACCCTCACCTATATCAGCCCAGTGGTCACCAAGCAACGGGGCTACCAACCCGAGGACCTGGTGGGCTTCCCCATGCAGGATCGCCATCTGGTGGGGCCAGACGGCGATCCGTTTATGAATGTCTTGGATCGGGTCCACGATCTCGCACCCGGCGCTCAGCCTTTTGAAGGTGAATGGATGAACATGGAACTGCCGAAGAAGGATGGCGGCAGCATCAGCGCGGAAATCCGGATCCGTCTCGTCTGGGACGAGCATGGCGCCCTGCGGGGCTTCCAGGGCGTGACTCGGGACATCACGGAAAAGGCCCGCATGGAGGGGGAACGGGACAACCTCATCCGCCAGCTGCGCCTTGCTCTGGCTGAGGTGAAGAACCTGGAGGGCATGCTGCCCATCTGTGGCCACTGCAAAAAAATCCGGGATGACCGGGGCTACTGGAACCAGCTGGAGACTTTCATCTCCGATCACACCGACGCCACCTTCACCCACGGGGTCTGCCCGGAATGCGCGGAGGCTATGCGCCAGGACATGCGTGACCGGAGAACCCGCGAGCGCCGCGAAGAAGAGGACTGACCTCAAGGTGACCGAGAACACATCCACTCAGGGGAAGACGCGGCAAAACTGGAGAGATGAGCACGAAGCAGGAGCGAAGGGCCACCGCGCAGGGCGCGGCCCCGAAGGGGTTGGGCGCAGGAGGCGCTCAATGAAAGTCGCGTTCATCGGCACTCACGGTGTGGGCAAGACCACCCTCTGCTACGAGCTGGCTGCGGCCCTCAAGCGGGAGGGGATCCATGTGGACATCGTGAAGGAGGTGGCCCGGCTGTCGCCGCTGCCCATCAACCAGAAGACCTCGCTGGAGGCCCAGACCTGGATCTTCCTGACCCAGATGGCCGAGGAGATCCGCTCCGGCAGCCTGCATGATGTCCTGGTGTGCGACCGCAGCGTGCTGGACAACTACGCCTACATGAGGCTGGCCTTCGGCCGCCAGCTGCCCATCGAGCGATACATGCACCACTGGATGAAGAGCTACGATCTGCTGTTCAAGGTGCCGTTCAGCGGCCAACTTGCGGCAGACGGGGTGCGGGATACCGATACCTTTTTCGCCCAAGCCGTGGACCAGCTGGTGGACAAGCTGCTGGAGGAGCGCTCCCTGCCCCACGAGCGTCTGGAGCCCGGTCAGCAATCCGCTTGGATCGAGCGGGTCAAGCAGGTCGTGCTGAACCATCCCAAAGCCCAAAGGCGGCTGATCTAATAAACTCCCCGCCCATCGTTTGTGACACAGGTCGCCGCAATAGAAGTGGAGGGCGCCTTACTCCCGGTAGATCATGGAAGGTTGAGGGAGGCTCTCATGGCCCTGAATGAAACCCAGCTGGTGCGCGGCGGCAGCTTCATGTTCCACCCTGCGGGCTCCCTGCCCCAATTCATCGCTGAAGAAAACCATGAGGACGCGCTGGCCATTGGTGAGGCCGCCCGTGACTTCGTCGACGGCGAGATCATGCCCCGGGACGAAGAGATCGACCGCCTTGACCTCGACCTGAGCCGCGAACTCCTGGCCAAGGCCGGCGAGCTGGGCATTCTGGGCATCGAGATTCCGGAGGCCTACGGCGGTCTCGACCTCGACAAGAAGACCGCCCTGCTGGTGCTGGAGGAAATGGCCCGGCAGGCCAGTTTCTCCACCAGCTACTGCGCCCACACCAGCATCGGCACCCTGCCCATCGTCTACTTCGGCAACCACGAACAGAAGTCGAAGTACCTCCCCAAGCTGGCCAGTGGCGAGTGGGTGGCGGCCTATGCCCTCACCGAAGCGGGCAGCGGCTCCGACGCCCTGGGCGCCAAGGCCACGGCCGTGCTGCAGGACGGCCATTGGGTGCTGAACGGCACCAAGGCCTGGATCACCAATGCCGGTTTCGCCGATGTCTTTGTGGTCTTTGCCAAGATCAACGGCAGCCACCTCAGCGCCTTCATCGTCGAGAAGACCGACCCCGGCATCAGCACCGGCGCTGAAGAAAAGAAGATGGGCATCAAGGGCAGCTCCACCCGGACCGTCATCCTGGAGAACTGCCGCATTCCCGAAGACCGCCTCCTGGGCGGCAAGGGCAAGGGCGCCCGCATCGCCTTCGGCATCCTGAACATCGGCCGCTTCAAGCTGGGCGCCAGCTCCGTGGGTGCCGGCAAGCGGGTGCTGCAATACACCCTGAAATACGCGGGTGAGCGCACCCAATTCGGGAAACCGCTCAACGAATTCGGTCTCATCCAACAGAAGCTCACGAACATGGCCATGCGGATCTTCGTGGGCGAAAGCATGAGCTTCCGCACCATCGGCTACCTTGATGAAGCCCTGGCCCTGACCAGCTGGGACAGCGAGACCGGTGGCGCCGACAAGATGAAGGCCATCGACGAGTACGCGGTGGAAGCCTCCATGTCCAAGGTGTGGGGCAGCGAAGCCCTCTTCGCCACCGCCGATGACGCTGTGCAGACTTTCGGTGGCGCCGGGTTCAGCGCCGAATACCCCGCCGAGAAAATCTACCGGGATTGCCGCATCAACCGCATTTTCGAGGGCACCAACGAAATCAACCGACTCCTCATCGCGGGCACCTTCCTGAAGCGCTGCAGCGGCGCCAATGGCCTGCCCCTGGCGGGCAGCGCCGATGCGCCCCTGTCCCTACCTGAAGATGAGCTGCTGAAGACCGTGGCCCTGGCCAAGGCCCGGGCCCTCAAGGTGATCACCCTGGCCCAGGCCGACAAGGGCCCCAAAATCCTGGACAACCAGGAAGCCGCCGCCCGCATCAGCAACCTGCTCATCGAAGTCTATGCCATGGAATCCGCCGTGGTCCGCGCCCAGAAAATGGCTGCGTCCGGCCATCGCTGGGCCCCTCTGGCCCGCGACCTGGCCATGGTCTACGCCCAGGAGGCCTGGAACCGGGTGCAGGGCGAAGCCCGCATGCTGGCCGGGGAACTGGCCTCCGGCGCGGCGCTCACGACCCTTATGGCGGACCTCCTTGCCATGCAGGCCCCGGCCCCCGAGGCCATGTCCACCCTGCGCCAGCGTATCGCGCAGGTCCTTGTCGAGCAGGGCCGCTACCCCCTCTCGGCCGTGTAGCGACAGGGACCCACCCAGAACTCAGGATCTCCACCCCCATGGACCGATAACCAGGGGGTGGAGATCCTGCCATGAGCATTCGCCCCCAGCCCACCCAGAACGAAAAGGTCCTGGGTGAGGAAGATTTCATCGTGTCCAAGACCGACCTTAAGGGTGCCATCACCTACGGAAACCGGATCTTCATCCAGATGTCTGGCTACTCCGAGGAGGAGCTGCTGGGCTCTCCCCACAGCATCCTGCGACACCCGGACATGCCCCGGGCCGTGTTCAAGCTGCTTTGGGATGCCATCCAGGCCAAGCAGGAGATCTGCGCCTACGTGAAGAACCTGGCCAAGGATGGGAGTTTTTACTGGGTATTTGCCAACGTGACGCCCTCCTTCGATTCCCGGGGGACGCCCATCGGCTACTATTCCGTACGCCGCAAGCCCAGACTCGAAGCCGTCCAGGCGGTCACCCCGCTGTACCGGGCCATGCTCGAAGCCGAGCGCAAGGCCGGCGATGGGCAAGCCGGCATGAAGGCCTCCCTGGCCGTCCTCAACCAGGCACTCGAACAGAAGGGCGTGAGCTATGAAGAATTTATCTTTGGGCTCTAAAGTCCAATACCTTGCCGGTGCCACGCTGGGCCTGTTTCTGATCCTGGGCTTCGTGCTGGCGAACGCGGGTCGGGTCTCCACCCTGGGCTGGACCGTCTATGCCCTGATCGTCCTCCTGCTCGGCGTGACTCTCTACACCGTCCACCGCATCCTGTTCGCCATCGCCAACCTCACGGACAACCTCAAGGCTGCCGCCACCGGCAACCTCGAGCAGCGAACCACCCATATCCGGAAGGGTGGCGCCACCGAGGAATTGGCCTGGGCCCTCAATGACCTGCTGGATCAGCAGGAAGCCTATTTCCGCGAAGTCTTTTCCGCCTTTGATTACGCCACTCACGGCAAGACCTTCCGGCTCGCCATGGACCAGGGGCTGCACGGCGCGTTCAAGGACGCCATGATGCGGGTGAATGTGTCCGTGGAAAGCCTGGGCGAAGTCCAGCAGATGGCCCTCAAGGAGAAACTGATCACCCGGATCACAGACCTCAATTCCACCAACCTCATCGGGAATCTCAAATCCATCCAGGAATACCTGATGGCCATGACCCAGGAGCTGAGCGCCGTGGGGCAGCTTTCCAAGGAGACGGCCGAGGAAGCCAATAGCAGCCGGGACACCATCGAAAGCCTGGTGGCCAACCTCAACCAGGTGGCCGAAATGATCGCCCAGACCAACGCCCAGACCACCCTGCTTGACCAGAAGGGCGATGAGATCAAGCAGATCGTCCAGGTCATCTCGGAGGTGGCCGACCGCACCAACCTGCTGGCCTTGAATGCGGCCATCGAGGCGGCCCATGCAGGCGAGATCGGCAAGGGCTTCGCGGTGGTTGCCGAGGAAGTGCGCACCCTCTCCGAGAACACCAAGGATGCCGCCGCCTCCATCGCCGCCACCGTGGAATCCTTCAGCCAAGCCACAGGCCGCATGATCCGGGACTCCGAACAAGTGAAAGAGATTGCCGAGGGCAGCCGGAATGCCGTTCTCAACTTCCGTTCTCAGGTGCTCAAGTTCGCCGATTCCGCCAAGACTTCCTTTGTGCAGATCAACCGGGCCCAGGACTTCAGTTTCGCGTCCCTGGTGAAGGTGGATCACTTCCTCTACAAACAGAACGGCTACCGGGTGCTGTACCAGGGCTCTGGGTCGGTAGAGGCCCAAGCCATCAAGACAGACCACCGGGGTTGCCGCCTGGGCACTTGGTACTACGAGGGCCAGGGCGCGGAAATATTCTCCCAGGTGCCCTCCTACCCTCGGCTGGAATCCCCCCATGTCGGCGTGCACCAAAATGTGCAGGAGGCCGTGGGTTTACTGGGAAGCCACTGGGAGAAGAACACCGCCATCCAGAATCAGATCTTCGACCATTTCCAGGCCGCCGAAAAAGCCAGCGAAGAGGTGGTGCAGGTCATCGACCGCATGGTCGAGGAACGGCACCGCCAGGCCTGATTACTTCAAGGCCGTGTGCAGAGCCACGATGCCGCCCGTGAGGTTCGTCCAGCGGACCTCACGGAAGCCAGACAGTTCCAGTTCCTCCCCCAGGGCCGCCTGATCGGGGAAGCTGCGGATGCTTTCGGGCAGGTAGGTATAGGCCGAGGCATCGCCACTGATCCAGGCTCCGATGCGGGGCAGCACCCGCAAGCTGTACCAGTTGTAGAAGGTCTTCAGCCCCGGGAAGACGGGAGTGCTGAACTCCAGGATGGTGAGCTGGCCGCCGGGGCGCAGCACCCGCAGGAATTCCGCATAGGCCCGAGCCCGGTTCTCCACGTTGCGGATGCCGTAGCAGATGGTGAGGCCGTCGAAACTGCCCTCGCGGAAGGGCAGGCATTGGGCGTCGGCATCGCTGGAGGCCCAGATGAGCCGGTCGAACCCCTTCCGCGCGAATTTGGCGGGCCCCAGGCGCAGCATGGCATGGGTGAAGTCCGTGCTCACCACCTCGGCGCCCCGGCGGGCCAGGGCCAGGCTGGAGTCGCCGGTGCCAGCCGCCACATCGAGGAAGCGCTTGCCTGGCCTTGCGCCGCTGACGCGGGCCATGCGCCACCACCACCAGAAGTCCACGCCGCCTGACAACACATGGTTCAACACGTCGTACTTCCCGGCGATGGCCGAGAACATCTGCTGCACTTGCCTGCCTTCCGGCATCCGACCTCCCGAATCCTCCATTGAACCAGACCTCAGCCCTGGAAGCTCAGCCATGAGGGGCAGGCCGTGGCGGAAGGCTACGCCCGCCGCCACGGTGGGGGCTCCCGGGGGGTATAGAGCATTGACCGAAGGTAGAGGCTAGGCAAGGGGCTTTGGGCCTACCATCGTGATCCCTACCCAATCCGGAGGACAAAGATGAGCACCACGGCCATCGAGCAGGTCAAGGGGGGCAGTTTCCTTCTGACTCCCATCGGGGCCATGCCCCAGTTCACCCCCGAGGAATTCGGCGACGAAGCCAAGGAGTTCGCCCGGGCCGCCCGCGAGTTCATGAACGGCGAGGTCCTGCCCCAGGACGAGGCCATCGACAAGCTGGATCTCCCCCTCACGGTGTCCCTCATGAAGAAGGCCGGGGAGCTGGGCCTGCTGGGCCTGGAAATCCCCGAGGCCTACGAAGGCATGGATGTGGACAAGCGCACCGCCATGCTCGTGCTGGAAGAGATGAGCAAGCAGGGCAGCTTTGCCGTGAGCTACAGCGCCAACACGGGCATCGGCACCCTGCCCATCGTCTACTTCGGCACCCAGGCCCAGAAACAGGCCTACCTGCCCAAGCTGGGCACCGGGGAGTGGCTGGCGGCCTACGCCCTCACCGAAGCCGGTAGCGGTTCCGATGCCCTGGCGGCAAAGGCCACCGCCGTCCTCGATGGCGATAGCTGGGTGTTGAACGGCACCAAGATGTGGATCACCAACGCGGGTTTCGCCGATGTGTTCGTGATCTTCGCCAAAGTCGACGGTCAGCATTTCAGCGCCTTCATCGTGGAGAAGACCGATCCCGGCATCAGTACCGGCGCCGAGGAAAAGAAACTGGGCATCAAGGGCAGCTCCACCCGGACAGTGATTCTCGAGAACTGCCGCATTCCCAAAGACCGGCTGCTGGGAGAGATCGGCAAGGGCCACAAGATCGCCTTTGGCATCCTCAACATCGGCCGCTTCAAGTTGGGCGTGGGCAGCCAAGGCGGGATGAAGCGCATTCTGGAATACGCCATCCGCTACACCACCGAGCGGCAGCAGTTCGGCAAATCCATCAACAGCTTCGGCATGATCCAGCAGAAGCTGGCGGACATGGCCACCAAGATCTTCGTGTGCGAGGCCATGAACTTCCGCACCGTGGGCTACATCGACGACGCGCTGCACCAGACCAGCTGGGACAGCCCCACCGCCGGGGCCGACAAAATGGCCGCCATCGATGAATACACCATCGAGTGCAGCATTTCGAAAGTGTGGGCCAGCGAAGCCCTCTACTTCGTGGCGGACGAGGCCGTGCAGTCCTATGGCGGCTACGGCTTCAGCGCCGAATATCCACCCGAGAAGGCGCTGCGCGATTGCCGCATCAACCGCATCTTCGAAGGCACCAACGAGATCAACCGCCTGCTCATCGCGGGCACCCTACTCAAGCGGGCCATGAAGGGCGAGCTGCCGCTCATGCAGTTCGGCCAGCAGGTGGCCAAGGAAATCTCGAATCCCATCAAGCCTGAATCCTTCACCGGCCCCCTGGCCCGCCTCAAGCACGGCGTGGAACTGAGCAAGCGCCAGTGCATGTTGGCGGCCGGGCTCGCGGTACAGGTGCTGGGCCAGAAACTCATCGACAACCAGGAAGTCATGGCCCGCATGAGCAACATGCTCATGGAAATCTACGCCATGGAAAGCGCCGTGGTGCGCGCCGAGCGCATGGTGGAATCGGGCCACCGCTGGGCCGCCATCGCCCGCGACATGACCGAACTCTACGTGAACGAAAGCTGGCACAAGGTCCATGGCGACGCCCGCATGCTTTGCGCCGACGTGGTGGAAGGCGAGGCCCTCCGCCATGCCCTGGCTGGCGTGAAGGCCTTCACCGAGTTCCACCCCACCAGCAGCGCCCGCCTGCGTGGCCGCATCGCCAGCGAACTCATTCAGAGGGGGATCTACCCGATTGAAGTCGCGTAATCCGCGCCGCCGCCGCGCGGCGGCGATAACAAAAGGGCCCCGATTGGGGCCCTTTTGTTTGAGAAAGGATGAACTTTAGCGTTTCTGTTCGCGGTTGTTGTCGGGCTTCTTTTCTTCGCGGGCCTTCTCGCGGGCTGGTTCGGGTCTTGGGGCGGGCCGGGATTCACGCTCCACGGGCCTGGGCTGTTCCTGATGGCGCTCTGCGGGCCTTGGGGGTTCCGGGCGCCGCTCTTCGGGTCTCGGAGCTTCGGGACGGCGCTCCTCGCGCTCGGGCCGGAACCTGGGTTCAGGGTTGCGCTCGCGCACCACGGGATCGGGGCGGCGTTCTTCCATGGACTTGGGGCGATCCTCGAAGCGCTGGGTGGGACGGGGCGCCTCGACCCGGGGGGCCTCCACATGGGGCGCGGGCCGGGCCGGTTCCGCCCGTGGGGCTTCGACGCGGGGTGTGGGACGGGGCAGCTCGACCCGGGGCGACTCGGGGCGGCGGTTCTCGATGGGGCGGGAAGGCTGCTGAGGCGCTCCAAGGTCCCGGGTGATGGGGCTGGGCTGCTCCAGCCGTCCACGGCGTTCCCGATCCACGAAGGATGTGCGGTCGGGAGTGGACCCGACGGGCGCACCGCTCACCGGGCGAACCGGAGTCAGGTCGCGAAGGACGACGCGCCCCGTGGTGGACTGGGCCTGACGCTCATAGGTGCCCATGCGCTCGCGGTTCACGTCCCGCCGGAAGACGGTCTCGATCTGCGCGGGATTGCGGAATTCCGCATGCGTGACCATCAACGGGGACCGCTGCCAGGGGGCGCTGAGTTCCCGGCCATTACCCCGCCAGGTGGTGTTGCCCCCGAAGGTGCGGAGAACATTGACATCTGAGTGCATGTGCCGGTTCACGTTGATGACGTTGATATTCGTCACGGACACCACGTTCCAGGCATAGCCGCCGCCCCAGGCGCCGTAGCCCCAGTGGCAGGGCGTGTTGTAGTAACCCAAGGGCGCCCAGCCGTAGTAGCCGGGCGTGCGATTCCAGGCCACCCAGGCGGGGCTGTAGTGGACGCCGGGGATCCAGCACCAGCCAATGCCAAGGCTCCAGTGCCAGCGGCCATGGTGATAGGCCACGTAGGCCCAGGGCTCATCGGATACCCAGGTCATGCCGCCGGAATAGGGCGCCCAGCGGCCCTGGTAGTAGGGGCGCCAGTCCTCGGCGACACCCGTGGGCTGCCAGACCGAGCCGAATTCCTCGGACTGGACCCAGCGGCCATGGTTGTCGAGTTCATCGGCGTAGTAGCGGATCTCGGAAGGGACTCGATCCCAGCTTTCACCGCGCTTCACGATGATGGCCTGGTCGCTCCAGCGGTCGAAGTCATCGCCATCATAGGTGTTGAAACCGCGCACACGGTCGAGGCCATCCTGGGGGCTGTACACCGTCAGGCGCTCACCGGCCGTGATGCGGGCTTCGTCCCGTTCGTTGGAAAAGGTCACCCGCCCACTGTGCACCTTCAGGCGCACCACCTTGTCGCGCTCGGCTTCGAGGGTGAACCCGCCCTTGTCGAAGCAGGTGGCTGATCCCGAGGGAGTGTCCACCCGGAAACGGGCATCGGACTGCCCGCCCAGCACCACGCGCAGACGGCCGTAATCCAGGCGGAGCAGCACCTGTTTTTCGTTTTTCCGGTCGGTGAACAGCGCCGCCACGGTGAAGCGGGTCGCACCCGCGAACGCCACACGGGTGCCATCCCCCAGTTGCAGAACGCCACGACCGCGGCTTTCCACGACATCACCTTCGGCGATGGGTGTCCCTCGGCTGAGGCTTTCCTCCAGCTCGCCCTTGCGGATCCGGACCTCGCCTTCGATCGACCGGACCATGGCATAGCGCTCGGGGGCTTCACCTTGATAGTTCTCATCTTCTTCATGGGCCATCGGGGCCTGCGGGGCGGCCATGAGAATGGCTGCGGGCAACAGCAGCGCAGCAAGTCGGGAGTAGGTGGTCACGTTCATGGTCCCTCCGCGGGATTGGATGCCGGATCCCAATGGGTCGGTTTCAAACTGAAACTGCCAGGGCCGTGCCAAATCCAAGGATCGTGCTTCAACTCAGTTCTTGGGGAACGGCGCCAGGGCCGTACCGGCCTTGGAAGGATCTGTCCGAATCCCCAATACCGCCAGGCGTGGAAGCAGCGCCATCCAGGGAAGGGACCATTGCCGGGCCGCCCCCTTGTCCACCTCGCCCGCCACCACCTCGAGACGGTCCGCCAGGAACCTCAAGCGCAGGTCCCGCCCCGCAGGCAGGGGCAGGTGGATGGCCTTGGCTGTGGCAGGATGCACCACCGTGAGGAAACCTTCACCATCCTCCAGAATCCAGAGCAGGCCGTTCAGGAAGGGACGGAAATCCACGGCAGCCCATTGCAGGCCGCCCAAACCGCTGCTCAGGGGGGAGGTCACCGGAAAGCCCCAGGTGCCCGTGGGTGTCGGACAGGGCAGGCCGCCATCCCGCCAAGCCTTCAGGGGCCGCCCAGGCAGGCCGGTCTTCAGCCGGACGATGCCCCGGACATCCCGGATACGGAGGGTGCCGTCGCCCGCGACATCGACCATGACCGGGCCGACGACAGGCTCCACCTGGCGAGGTGCTTCCTCCGGGGGCACCACCAGGCCGCTCTGCCAGGGCAGGGGCAGCACCTTCTCCCAAGGCAAGGCCGGGCGACCCTGGGCCGCGAGGCTGGACGCGGCCAGGGCCGCGCCACCTAGGAGGAGGGCGCCCAGCCGCATAGGGCCTCCAGATTGCGGGTGGTCAGCTCAGCCAGTTTCAGGGCGGGAATGCCACGGAGTTCCGCCACCGCCTCGGCCGTGAAGCGCACGTAACCGGGCTCATTAGGCTTGCCACGGAAGGGTACGGGAGCCAGGAAGGGCGCGTCCGTTTCCACCAGGATGCGGTCCTCCGGCGCCCAGGCCGCCACATCGCGGATGGCCTCGGCCTTCTTGAAAGTGGTGATGCCCGAAAAGCTGAGGTAGAAGCCCAGATCCAGGGCACGGCTGGCGAAGGCGCGATCCTCGCTGAAGCAGTGGATGATGCCCCGCACCTGATCGGCGCCTTCCTCCTCCAGCACCTTCAGGGTGGCTTCAGGCGCGGAGCGCGTGTGGATCATCAGCGGCTTGCCGATGGCCTTGGCCAAACGGATCTGGGCCCGGAAGGCGGCCTCCTGATCGGCCCGGGCGCTGAGGTCGTAGTGCCAGTCCAGACCGGTCTCGCCCACAAAGCGCACCGAAGGATGGATCAGCATCTCTTTCAGGGCCGCTTCCACGGCAGGATTCCACGTCTTGGCCTCATGGGGATGGACTCCCAGGCTGGCCTGAACCCCAGGGATCCGGGTGGCGAGCTCCAGCACCACCCTCGAATCCTCCAGGTCTGTTCCCACCGCTATGAAGCCGGTCACATCCTGGGCACGGGCCCGGACCAGGGTCGCCTCCACCTGGTCCGAAGCCAGGTAGGAACCGGTGAGGTGGCAGTGCGCGTCCACGAGCATGTCTCCATGGTCTCACAGAGGCCCGCCCCACCCAGTCGCCCTCCCCTGGCGGCCCTTTAATCCGCCCGGCTCCCCCTGTGACCTATGGCACGAACCCCAACGGACCCGTTTCAACTTCTGCATGCTGGTAGGACACGGAGCCCCCCTTGTCCCTCCTCTTCGCCTCCCAACCCAGGAGCCTGCCCCCGCGCATGCTGCGCATCAGGGAGGGTTTGAAGGATGGGCTGGAGCGCGACATCACCTACCTGCGGGTATCGATCACCGCGCCAGGCAACCTCGCGAGACCAGCCTGCCAGCGGCAGGAAGGCATCGAAGAGGGATTCCCATCTCCGGCCATGCGGCGTGGTGAGCTGGTCCGCCTGGTGAAGGTGTTCACCAGTCTGGGCATCCGCAGGGTTCGCCTCACCGGGGGCGAGCCGCTTCGGAGAAGGGATCTGGAACCGCTCATCGCAGGCATCAGCCCCGAGCTTGAAGAAGGCGTCCACCTCAGCACCCACGGCACCCTCCTGGCCCGCCGCGCCCGGGGTCTCCATGATGCGGGACTTTCCGGCCTCATCGTGAGCCTTCCAGCAGCCGACCGCGCCACCTTCCAGCGCCTGACGCGCAAGAACGCCTTCGACCGGGTCCGAGCGGGCCTGGAGGCTGCCCGTGCCGCCGGCCTGCAGATCCGGCTCCAGGCCGACATCGTGCAGGGCTGGAACGAAGATCAGATTCTTCCCCTGGCCCGCCTGGCCCAGACGGAAGGCCTGCCCATCGGATTCGCCAATGACACGCTCCAGGAGGGCCCAGGCTGGGCCCAAGGGACCTGTCCCCCTGCCACGACCATCCTCCAGGTGCTTCAGACTGGCTTTGGCACCGAGCTCGAAGAGATTCCCGGGTCAGGCTTCGAGGAGGGCCAGAAGCGGCATTTCCGCCTGCCCGGGAGCAACGGTCTTGTGAGTGTCCTGTCGCCCCTCGGCACAGCGGCCTGCCATCGCTGCAACCGGGTGCACCTCGACAACCGCGGCCGGTTGATGGCCTGCCTTTCCGGCTACCGGAAGGTGGATCTGCTCGAGCCCCTGAGGCACCACGCCTCCCACGAGGATCTCGTTCGATTGATCCGGCAGGCCCTTTCCAACAAGCGGGATTGCCCGCCCGCCCATGAGTCCCACCAGCCTGCCGTGGGCCCCGACCGGCGGCAGGTGAGCGGGTGAAGGTCGGCTTGCTGCTGCTCAGTGGGGGCGGTGGCACTCGCATGGGTGCCCCCAAGCACGCGTTGGAGCATCCCGATGGGGGTTCCTGGGGCGGCCACCTGGTGCGGGTCTTCGAGACCGTATTCCCCGGCGCGCCCATCCAGATCCTCGGGGAACCCCTGCCCGACCGGCCCAACCTGCCCTGCCTGGATGACCCCCGGGAGGGGCCCGCCGTGGCCCTCCGCGCCTGGGCGGCCATGGATGCGCCTTCTGTCGAACAGTGGTGGATCGTGGCCTGCGACCAGGTGCGCTGGACCTCGGTGCGGCTCAGCGCGTGGGCCGAAACTAGAACCGCAGCGGATCCCTCCTCGGCGCATTGGGTGATGGCCCTTCATGACGGCCACCTGCAGCCCCTCGGCGGTTGGCTCCCCGCCAGCCTGCGCCCCGCCCTGGCCGCTGCCACCGCGAAGTCCATGTGGGGCCTGGCCAAAGCCCTGCCCCACCTCGCCGTACCCAGCGATGGCGCCGAATGGGAAGACGTGGATACGCCCGAAGCGCGTGGCCGTTTCGAAAGCGAAGGCTAGCTCATCCGCTTCCGCACCAGCCGCTCGACGGGCACGCCGCCCTTCAAGTGGCTCTCGATGATCTCGGGTACGTCTGCGAGGGTGACGTGCGCGTACCAGACCCCCTCTGGGTAAACGATCACGGCCGGTCCGATGGCACAGAAGCCCACCGAGCCACAGTTGATGCACTGGATGCCGCCCTCTCGGTTGCCCTTGTAGAAAAGGAGCTGCTCCTCCTTCAACTGGGTGCGGAAGGCTTCCAGCACGGCTTCCGAACCATTCGCCGCACAACTCGTGGACGTGCACACCAGCACCTGCCGCTGCAGGGCGTGGTGGATGATCGGGGACAGGGCCGCATCCTGTTCGACCGTGGGAAGGGGCTGCGGATTGGTCATGGGCTGGACCTCGGATCCACACGATAGCAGCCATCCCTGCACCCGGGTGGACGGCTCGAAATGCGTGCCAGTTTGAATTACGAATTAAATTACTCTGTGGTTATTTAATTATTAGTGATCATAGTCACGAACGACTTGACGCGGTTACTCACCCCTTCATCCTCAATGGCATATCCCCACCGCACGGTCCTACTCATGGCACTGCGGTGCCTCGGGAACAGACATCCCCACCCTTGCGGGGCTGGCCTCGCCCTGCCCTTCCACCTCCCCCAGAAAGGAAGCGCTCCATGCAAACCACCCTGAAGCTTCTCACCATCCTCGCCGTTCTTGCGGGGCCACTGGCCGCCGAAGGCGGCAGCGACACCAAGGGCAAGTTCTTTTTCAAGAAATCCTGCAAGTCCTGCCACGCGCCCAATGCGGCCGCCAAGGAAATCACCCCGCTCTCCAAGACCCAGGCCCAGTGGAAGGCCTACTTCGCCGCCGGCAAGCACAAGAAGGGCACCGAGAAGCTCGACACCCTCCTGAAGCCCGAGCAGGTCAAGGATGTCCAGACCTTCCTGGTGAACCACGCCTCCGATTCCCCGCAGCCCGAAACCTGCGGCGGCTGATCTCTTCCTATTCTTCCTGACCCCCACTTACAGGAGACCCTTCCATGCAACCCACCCGCATCATGCTCACGCTCGCGGCCGCCTTGGCGCCGCTGGCCCTTCACGCCCAGTCCAATGAGGATCTGCAAAAGCAGATCGAACAATTGAAAGTTCAGCTAAGAGCCGTCGAGGAAAAGGCCGCCACCGCCCAGGAAGTCGACGCCCGCCTCGTCAAGGTCGAAACGAAAGTCGCCGGCGACAACATCCAGTGGGGCGGCGATCTGCGCACCCGCTTCGAAAGCAGCACCTGGGGCTTCAAGCCCTACCAGCAGTTCATGGGCTTCGCCCAAAGTGCTGGCGCCCCCGCCGGAGCCCTACCTCCCGGCTATCCCTATCCCTTCATGGCCCTCACCCAGAATGTGCCCGCCCAGGATTGGACCAACTCGGTGCAGTGGTCCACCCGCCTTCGCCTCAAGATGGGCATCACCATCAACGAGCACGCCAAGATCATGGGCCGCCTCACGATGTACAAGGTGCATGGCGGCGCGGATGTGCCCACCTTCAACGGCTCACCCAACACGGTCAGCAATTCCTTCAACGATGCCAAGGTGCCCGGCACGGACGTGCTGCGCGTCGAACGCGCCAGCCTCGTCTACGACTTCCCCGTGGGCATTCTCTCCATCGGCCGCCAGAACACCTCCGATGGCCCGCCCTTCGAAGTGCGTGAAGGTGGCGAGCGTCAGGCCACGCCCCAGGCCCTGGCCGTGAATGCGCTGGTGGATGGCATCGGCTTCAAGTTCCAGCTCGACAAGCTCGGCCTGCCGGAGAACACCCTGCTGGGCATCTGCTATGGCGTGGGCTACGAGTCCGGCTTCGGCGGCGGCGGCGCCACCCATTCCAGTGCCGCGCCCGTGGGCTTCAACTTCACCAACGTGAACTGGACGGCCCAGGGCCCCAACGCTGCGGCGGCCACCCTTCAGGTGAACAACATCGGCCCCCTCAAGGACAGCACCGTGCTGGGCGTGATGTACGACATGCCCCTGCTCTTCCAGGTGGGCGAGAGCGTGCATAGCGCCAACTTCTACCTGGGCTTCAACCGCTTCGGCAACATGACCGACATCCCCTTCGGCAGCACCAACAACTTCCCCGTGCCTGCCATGCCTGGCATGGGCGGCATGCCCAGCATCCAATACGTCACGGCCACCAACAACCTGGGCGATATGGATCAGTGGACCGCCACCTGGAAGCACAAGGTCGGCGACCGTTTCACCTACTTCGCCAGCTACGGTCGCATCAAGAGCCTGCCCAACGGCAAGAGCAGCCAGTACGGCGCCTACTGGACGATGCCCGCCGCCATGGGTGGCACGCAGCAGCTCGCCGGTTTCGGCGGTCTGCTCGGCGACGCCAAGAACAGCCAGACCGCCAGTGCGTACTACGTGGGCATGCGCTGGGATGCCACGGACAAGCTGGGCTTTGGCGCCGAGTTCAACCATGGGTCGCCCCGCTGGTTCACCTACAGCCCCGCCACCGGCGAAGCCACGGAAAAGCTGGGCACCCGTGGCGATGTGTGGGAAGCCTACGCCCACTGGCAGTTCGCCAAGAATGCCGCCTTCCGCCTGGGCTACCTGGACTACAAGTACAGCCATGCCTTCAGCGGCTGGCACATCAGCCCCGGGCCTTCCATGCCTAGCCAAAGCTGGGAAGACGCCTACGACCTGAGCAAGAACCCGATGCTGCAGTACGGCTTCCCCGCCACGGTGAAGACCACCTACGCCTCCATCGAAGTGAAGTTCTAAGCCGTGAAGCAGCCAGGGTCGGGGGCGCAGGTCCCTGACCCTGGCCGAGTGTTTTGGTAGGAGGAGAACCATGGAACGGCGGGTCTTTCTGCAGGTGGCAGGCGCCAGTGGGGTGGCGATTTCGGGGCTCCGCTGCTCCTGGCTCTTCAAGAAGCCGGAGGCCAAGCCTGTCTTTCCCACGGGCATTCCCACCACCTGTGAGCTGTGCCCCAACAAGTGTTCGGTGCTGGCCATGGTCGAGGGAGGCCGGATCCGCAAGCTGAATCCCAATCCCGAGAATCCAAAGTCCCGCGACATGCTTTGCGCCCGGGGCAACGCCGCCATTCAGCAGGTCTACGATCCCGATCGCCTAAAGCAGCCCCTCATCCGCGCCGGGGCGCGCGGCGAGGGCAAGTGGCGGCCCGTTTCATGGGAAGAGGCCTGGGACTACACGGCGAAAAAACTCACCGAAGTGAAGGACAAATACGGCGCGCAAGGCACCCTGTGGGCCAGCACGGAGGGGTTCCAGGAAGTCTTCTTCAAGAACCTGGGCTATGCCTTCGGCAGCCCGAACATCATCCGGCATCCCAGCCTCTGCCTGGCCTCCATGAACCTGGCCTACTCCATGACGTTTGGCACGGTGCCCAGCTTCGACCTGCTGAACGCGGACTACGTGATCATGGCCGGCGCCAACCGCTTCGAAAGCATCATCACGCCCGACACCATGGATCTCATCGGTGGCGTGATGGAACGGAAGGCGAAGCTCATCTATCTCGATCCCCGATTCACCGTCACGGCCTCCAAGGCCGACGAGTGGTATCCCATCACGCCCGGCACCGACCTCGCGTTTATCCTGGCCCTCATCCACGTCATCATCCGCGAAGAGCGCTACGACCGCGCCTTCCTGGATGGCTTCACGTTGGGCTTCGAGCAGCTGGTCGAGCATGTGAAACCCTACACGCCGGAATGGGCCGAGGGGGAAACGGGCATCCGCGCCGTCGACATCATCCGCATCGCCCGCCAGTTCGCGGCCGCGGCGCCCCGGGCCGTGTTCTACGCCGGGCGCCGCTCCAGCTGGTACCAGAACGATTTCCAGATGCGGCGGGCCCAGGCCATCCTCAACGCCATCGTGGGGAACTGGGACAGCCAGGGCGGCATGGTGCCCAACCAGAAGGTGCCCAAGGGCGAGTTCCTCTTCATGCCCTGGGATGAACCCAAGGCTTCCCGGGTGGATGAGATCGAGAAGAACTTCCCCCTGGCCGCCAAGGGCGATGGCGTCTACCTGCCGCTGCGCGAAAACGTGCTGAAGGGCCAGCCCTACCCGGTGAAGGCCTGGATGATCTACAAGCAGGATCCCCTGCACGCCGTGCCCGATCAGGGCAAGACGCTGAGGATGATTGAGCAGATGGACTTCGTGGCCGTCATCGATATCGCCATGAGCGACACGGCCTGGTACGCGGATGTGGTGTTTCCCGAAAGCCACTACCTGGAACGCACGGATCCCATCGAGGTGATGCCCGGCATCTGGCCCGCGGCCGTGCTGCGCCAACAGGTGGTGAAGCCTCTCCACGACACGAAGCCCTGCCTGGAGATCGTCCAGGGATTGGCCAAGCGCCTGGGGCTCGGCGACTACTTCGACTACACCATCGAGCAGTGGATCGAGGCCGAAGCCAAGGACCTTCCTGTTCCCAATGGCCTGGAACACATGAAGAAGCACGGCGTGGTCGCCTTCAGCGAACCCAATTACGGCACCACGCGCAAGGCCGATCACCGCTTCGTCACCAAGAGCGGCAAGATCGAGCTCTTTTCGGAGCGCCTCCAGGAGGCGGGCCACGATCCCCTTCCGAAGTATTCGCCTCCGGCCAAGGTGCCTTCCGGAAAGTTCCGCCTGGTGCTGGGCCGCAAGGCC
Organism: Acidobacteriota bacterium; assembly: GCA_043775845.1. Taxonomy (GTDB): domain Bacteria; phylum Acidobacteriota; class Holophagae; order Holophagales; family Holophagaceae; genus Geothrix. The sequence goes on along the minus strand of JAYVRY010000245.1, from coordinate 14,513 downwards.
ACCATCACCCATGCGGCGCTCACCCAGCTGCCCTGGCTGCATGAGCACAACCCGGAAAACAACCTCTGGATCCACCCGGAATCGGCCGACCGCCTGGGCATCCAGACGGGCGACCTCCTGGAGGTCGCCAGCTCCGTGGGCCGGGTGCGAATCAAGGCCCGGGTCACCCAGGAGATCCGCCCGGACTGCGTGTTCATGCTCCACGGTTTCGGCAAGAAGTCGCCCTGGCTCCGCGCCGTGCATAACGTGGGCGCCGCGGATGCGGTGCTGCTGGAAACGGCCTGGGACAAGGTAAGCGGCAATGCCGCCATGCACGAAACCTTTGTCAAAGTCGCGAAGGCTTAGGAGCTCCCATGGCCAAGAAACAGAAACGCTACGCCCTGGTGCTCGACTCCAAGAAGTGCATCGACTGCAAGGCCTGTGTCGTGGCCTGCAAGGCCGAGAATGACGTGCCTGTGGGTGTCTTCCGCAACCGGATCAACGTCGAACGGAGCGGGGAGTACCCCAAGCTGCGCACCAGCTTCGATCCGGAGCAGTGCCATCACTGCGACAACCCCAGCTGCGTGCGGGTCTGCCCCACAGGCGCCAGCTGGCAGCGCAAGGACGGCATTGTGCTCGTCAATTCCGACGACTGCGTCGGCTGCAAGTACTGCATCATCGCCTGCCCCTACGATGCCCGATTCCACCATCCCGACAAGCACACCGTGGACAAGTGCACCTTCTGCGTCCACCGCGTGGACCGTGGCGAAGAGCCCGCCTGCGTCGAAACCTGCCCCAGCAAGGTCCGTGTTTTCGGCGACCTCAACGATTCCCGGAGTCCCATTCACCAGCTGCTGGCCACCCGCCGTTACCGCGTGTTGAAGCCCCAGACGGGCAATGGCCCCCAACTCTACTACCTCCTCTAGGAGCGGGTCATGCACGTACCTGTTTGGGAATTCCTCATCGTCAACTACCTATTCCTGGGCGGCCTTTCGGCGGGCCTTTATTTCGTGTCAGGTCTGGCCACCTGGTTCCAGGAGGACGGGCAGTCTGCCTTCCCACGCATCGCCCGCTGGGGGGCGCTACTGGCACCCTGGCCCGTGAGCCTGGGTTCGGCGCTGCTCATCTTTGACCTCGGCAAGCCGCTGCGCTTCTGGAAGCTCTTCGTCCACTTCCGGTGGCAAAGCCCCATGTCCATCGGCAGCTGGTTGCTGGTGCTGTTCACCCTCGTGAGCCTGGTGAACCTCTGGGCCTGGCTGGAACAGACGGAGCGGCAGGCCCTGCTGGCCCGGATTCCCGGCAGCCTGCAGAAGCGAATCCCAGCCCGGCTTCGCGGCTACCTGAATCTCGATGCCTCGGTCTGGCGGCGCAATCTGGCCATGGCAGGTTTTCCCCTGGCCGTGGGCGTGGGCATCTACACCGGCGTGCTGCTGGGCGCCGTGCAGGCCCGGCCTTTCTGGAACACCAATCTGGTGGCGCAGATGTTCCTCTTCAGTGCCTTGTCCTCAGGTGCAGCCACCATCCTGCTGGTGCGCCTGCTCGACAAGGAGCCCATGGGCCTGAAAGAGGTCCGCTTCCTCTACACCCTGGACATCGTGCTCATCTCCCTCGAGTGCTTCATCGTGCTGCCCTACCTCATTCACGGCGAACTCTCGGTGCTGGCGGTTCGCGAGGCCCTCGCCCTGGTGCTGGGTGGGCCCTACACGCTGGCCTTCTGGGGACTGTTCCTGGGGGCGGGCCTATTGGTGCCCCTGGCCATCGAGGTCTATGAGTTCAAGCCCCTGCTGACCGGCAAAGGCACCTTCCACCTCAATCCCCGCCTGGCCCTCACCGCCGCGAGCCTGGTCATCCTGGGCGGCTACACCCTGCGCTACGTCTTCGTCTTCGCAGGCCAAGCGAGTGGTTTCCGATGAGCCGGGCCCTGATAGCGGAACTGTTACAGGAACTCGGGGCCATCCTGCTCATCCCGGGCCTGGCCTTGGGATCGGGCCAGCGCCCCCGGGTGGCGTCGCCCGACCTTCAGGCGGTCCTGGATGAAGCACTGCAACGCCTGAGCGAAGCGCCCACCGAACGGCTTGACGTCGCCTATGCAGGGCTGTTCCTGCACGGCTTCAAGCATCCCACGCTGCACCTGGAGGAGTCGGTGATGCGGTGCGGGGAGCTGCGCAACCCGGTAGTCCTGGCCTCCCTGCAAGACATCATGGAGGCCGCCGGAGTGGAGATCATGGCGCCCTACGAACCGGACCACCTCGGGGCCATGGTCTCGCTCCTGGGCCATGTCCTGCTTCAGCTGGATGAGCAGGATGAACCCGGCCTCCAGGCCGCTGCCCACCACCTCCTCCAGGACCACCTCTGGCCTCTGCAGGCGCATGTCTCCCAGCGCATGGAGCAGGTCGATGCGCATCCCTTCTACCGAGGCGTCATCGACCTGCTCGGTGTCCTCCTGCAGGTGGCGGAAGGGCTGCTCTCCATCTCCGACTCCCAGGCACTGGCCACCCAGAGGGAGTGAGGGTCCAGTCGGCACGTTTTTCCATCTCTCATACGGGTGAGTTCACCATCGACTGAGAGCCGTGTCGGCTTCCCGAGGGAAAGGCGTCGAAGGGCGCCTTTCTCTTTTAAGCCATTGTCAGAATTTCAGCCAACCACCTGCTGGACAAAGGCTTGTTCCGAGACCAGCATGGATCCATGCGTACCCCCATCCCCATTCTCCTGGTGGATGACGAGCCGGGCATCCGGCGGTCCCTGGGCGAAGCCCTGAAGGACGAGGGCTACCACGTGGTGAAGGCCGAGCGGGGCGAACAGGCCATCGACCTGCTGCACAACCCCGATGGTGAAGGAATCCAGCTCATCCTGCTCGATGTGTGGCTGCCAGGGATCGACGGCCTCGAGACCCTGAAGCAGGCCAAGCAGATCCGCCCCGAGATTCCAGTGGTGATGATTTCAGGCCACGCCAACATCGACACGGCCCTGCAGGCCACCAAGCTGGGCGCCTTCGATTTTCTGGAAAAACCCATCGACCTCGACCGGCTCCTGCTGGTGGTGGGCAATGCCCTGCGCCAGTCGCAACTGGAGCAGGAAAACCAGCGCCTCATCGCCGCGGTCGAAGGTGGTCGCTTCTTCCTGGCAGACAGCCCCGCCATGCGCCGCCTCATGGCCGATGTGGCCCTGGTGGCCCCCACCGAAGGCCGGGTGCTGCTCACGGGCGAAAACGGTAGCGGCAAGGAGGAAGTGGCCCGCCTGCTCCACCTGCAGAGCCCCCGCAAGGACGCGCCTTTCGTCGAAGTGAACTGCGCCGCCATCCCCGAAGAACTCATCGAAAGCGAACTGTTCGGCCACCAGAAAGGCGCCTTCACCGGCGCCGTGCGCGATCAGAAGGGCAAGTTCCGCGAGGCCGACGGCGGCACGCTGTTCCTCGATGAGATCGGCGACATGTCCCTGAAGACGCAGGCCAAGGTGCTGCGCGCCCTCCAGGAGGGCCGCGTGGAGCCCGTGGGTGGGGGTGGTGCCGTGGGCGTGGATGTGCGCGTCATCGCCGCCACCAACAAGGATCTGGCGGGCGAGATCACCCGCGGACGCTTCCGCGAAGATCTCTACTTCCGACTCGCCGTGGTGCCCCTGCGCATTCCGCCCCTGCGGGAGCGGGCCGAGGACATCCTGCCCCTGGCCGAAGCCTTCATCAGCCGCATCGGTCGCCAGTACGGGCGACCGCCCATGCATCTTGGGCCCGAGGCCAAGGACACCCTGCTGCGCCACGACTGGCCCGGCAATGTGCGCGAGCTGAAGAACCTCATGGAGCGGGCCGTGATCCTGGGCCGCGGCCGCGAGATCAGCCCCCGCGATCTGGGCCCCCTGGCCGCCCGCCACATCGCCGAGCAGGATCCCTTCTCCTTCCCCGATTTCGCCAGCCTCAAGGATGCGAAGGACTGGTTCGAGGCCCAGTATCTGCAGCGCGAGATGCGCACCCAAAACGGCAACATGACCCGGGTCGCCGAGCGCGTGGGCATGGATCGCTCCAACCTCTACAAGCGCCTCAAAGCCCTGGGCATCGAGCCCCGGGAGAGCTGAGATGAGCGACAAGAAGTGGTTCAAGATCGGCGAGGCCGCAGCCATGATCGGCGTGGGCCCCAAGGACCTGCGCTACTGGGAAGACGTGATCTCCGACATCAAGCCCCGGCGCAGCAAGGGCAACCTCCGCTACTACCATGTGGATGAACTCCCACGGCTGCGGCGCATCAAGGCCTGGCTGACGGAAGGCCTCACTGTGGCCGACTGTGCCGAGTTGTTGGCCCACGGCCACCTGGTCCAGCGCCTCGACCTCGGCCTCGAAGTCGACGAGCTGCCCGCTGCCCCCGCCCAGAAGCCCAAACTCACCATCCCCCGGCTTCTCCGCACCAGTTCGGACCTGGCGCCCATCCTGAAAGCTGTCAAGGCCCTCTACGAGCGCCTGTGTGCCAAACCCAAACCTTGACCTCAAGGCCAGTCCGGTCTAGAGTCAATAGTTCACGGCGCGTGGCGCAGCCTGGTAGCGCACTACCTTGGGGTGGTAGGGGTCGGAGGTTCGAATCCTCTCGCGCCGACCAAAAACACCTAGAAGGGCCAAGACTTAACGGTCTTGGCCCTTTGACTTTTCGAGGCCGTGTCCAACAGGTGTCCATAAGCCGTCGCCAGATGGAACCAGATCTTCGGGGACTCTGGCAAACGAATTCAGGCTTGCAGGGTTCGTATCCCATCAATGTGAATAGCGACTGTCACCTCGCCCAAGTGAGCCCTCGAGGTGCGCGGCCGCGCTTGTAAAAGATTTATGCCAACTTTTTTCATTTAAGCTCGTTCCCTTTGGTTGATCTTCACTGAGCACTTTCCGCAATCCATCTCGCCTAACTAAGCAACTTCATGCTTGTTAAATTACTTTGCTGTCAATGTTTAGGCCGTCATCGCCCCTTGCGAACCACCGGTGTCTGACCCTAGCTTGGGGGGTCCCCCGAGATGGGTTGTGACAAAGGAGGAAACAATGGACATCACGAAGATGGCCTTTTCAATCAACGAGGCGAGGCAAGCCACTGGGCTTGGTCGCTCGAGACTCTACGAAGAGATCGCGGCAGGCCGGCTCCGTATCGCCAAAAGCGGTAGGCGCACCCTCGTGTTGGCAGAGAGCCTGCAGTCATTCCTAAAAGCCCTCGAAGACCAGGCCGGGGGCGGCAAGTGAGCATCGATCCTCTAGCCAAGTTTCGCCCCTTCGCCGAGGCCAGCCCAAGGCGTTCTTCCACACCCCCTCTTCCCGCCTTCGACCAGGTGGACGAGATCGGCGCGATCCCGCGATTCAAGGGTCGACAAGAGATCCGGATCTCTGTGGTGCTCCGTTCAGGCCAGTGGAAGACCCTCATTGAGACATTCGATCGTGATGAGGATGAGTGGAAACTTTCCCGGTGGATCCTCCTCGAATACCCGCAGGTGCCCGCAGTTCTCGACGGTCTCATTAATGCCGAGATCCTGCTGGCTACTTTGTCCTCCACCCCCCGGCAAGACTGGACTTCATTACCTCACACGACTGGCGAGGCTCCCTGCTCGTCGGGAGATACGACCATGGTTCAGGTGGACGAATGGAATGACCACCTTGATGTGAAGATGACGACCTTTGTGGGCTGTTCATCCTCCAGGACCGGCCAATGGTCTAAGTTCGGGGGTCCCGACATTCGCGACATGATGCGCCTGCTTATCCAAGCCTTCGACACCATCACTGAGTCATCTACTGCCACTGGGTCTTCCGACAACGAAGATCCTTTGGGGTTCTGATCCCTTTGAATTTCTGCAGTGGCCCCCAAGCGGGGGCCGCTGCCTGAGGTCTGCAATGAATACCTATCTGTGCCCTCTCTGCCACCGTGGTGATGCCCTTGGGAAGCCTTGGATCCATTCCGTATCTGGCCATGAATTTCAAACCTGCTTCGGCCTGAATCGCCCTGAGCACCCCGGCCAGCGACACTACTTCCGCATCGATACCGGTGAACCCATCAAAGTCCGGGATGGCACCCATCTCTGTCTCATCGGACTGTTGGAGAGGGGACGCCCTTATGAAGGCTGAGCTTCGTGGGTTTCCAGGAGAGTTTCTCTTCCGTAAGTGTGGCGTTTCAGTCGTGACCACGGCGGACATCGCCGAGGTGATGCCTGACAACCATGGGTTGTGGAACTGGGCCCAGAGGCTAGAACAGGCGGACCATGTCATCACCGAGTTGGCTATTCAACGTGGTAGCGACCATGTCGGGGCACAACTGCGGGGATTCCCTCGTATGGGTGGTAACGTCCAGCCGCTCCCTGATCTCATCCGGACGATTGGGAGTGCGGAAGGCCTCTACATCCCACCATGCACCGGCGTCTTACCCTCGGTGGTCGTGATCCATGAGGGCGCCTGGGGGGCTATTGCTGCCACCTGGGATGCAGAGGAATACCAAAGCCAGGAGATATTCTCTGTCGCTGCGCTGTCAGCCAGCACTCGTCCAGAGACCATCCAATCAACGCTTAGTTTGATCTTTCCAGGTGTCCCGCGTTTCAGCGTGTTCGACCAGGATCCTGCAGGGATCAAGCTCCGCGAAAAGACCCTCGACATCGCCAAACCCATCACCATCAGCGGCGCGGGGCAGGGGAAAGATTACCGCGACTTGATCCCCGGCCTTCGGTTTGAGCGGCTGTCTGAGATTGTCCGCGCAGAGCTGAAGCTCTTGGGTGGACATCAATGAGCGCCGGTAGCACGACCAACGACCCGCTCGCCCGGGCTAGGGAGAAAGTTGGTGGCGAAGCCACCCCTTCAAGTTGCAGTCTCCCCCTTCGTGAACTGGACACCACGGAGTGGGGTCATCGTCTTGCTCCTGAACCAAATTGGATCATCCGCAATCTTCTTGCGGCCGGTGAAACGGGATGCCTTGCAGGGCGCTCGAATTGCGGGAAGGGCCTCCTCAGCCTTGAATTGGCCGTGGCCGTGGGAACAGGGCGCGGCCTCTTTGGGCGTGAGGGATCAGGGAATCCTGAGGCTGTGGTGTTCGTGGAGATGGAGGACTCCCCGGAAGAGCTTGAGCGACGTCTATCTCGACTCCTGGACCTCTACCGGCTGGAGCCAGACTGGACTGAGGCTGATGAAGCCAACCTCAAACACAACCTAATCATCCTGGTTCCCGACTGGAGATCCGACCAACCGAAAACACTCCCAGTCTTGGCCCCCCTCATCCTTGCCAGGTGCAAGACCGTGGCTAAGAAGGGGCGAAAGGTCCGTCTCATCATCCTCGACACGCTGGCTGCCCTTAGCGATGGCGACGAGAACAGCGTCGAGGCGCAGCGAGGAATTTGGCCTTCTTGTTACGAACTCCGTGACGCGACTGGCGCCTGTGTCCTGGTGGTTCATCACACCCGAAAAGCCTTCACCTCTGCGAAGACCCCCCGCTTGGTGGACCGCCTCAATTTCGACACACTACGAGGCTCCACCGCCATTGTGGCCGGTGCCCGTTTCATCCTGCAGATTGAACCCTTGACTAGCACCGAGGCCGGGAAGCTGGGGCTGGATGTGGAGAAGGCTCAGCGGGGCGGCTATGCCGTTCTTGGGATGACGAAGGTGGTCAGCGGCCCCAAAGGCGACATGCTCCTCCTGGAGCAGCTCGAAGGCGTAGGCGGCGGCTTCTGGGTCGTCCACCCGAGGTCGGATCTGCTGATAGCCCAGCTTCTGGCTAACGGCGCGGTGGAAAAGCTCACGCTAGCCGAGGCGGTGCTGAAGTCAATCGCCTCTGGCACGACTGACCGGCAGACCCTGGCCAAGCTTCATTGGCCGGATCGCACAGAGGCGAAGGGTCTCGACGCCCTGAAGGGCCTGCTCAACCACCTGCGCAACCGCCATCGGTGGCTGGAGAGTGGTTCGTCCATGGCCCTGACTGCCGCAGGACAGCGGCGGGTGCAGGAACTTCTGAAGGGCCACCCAGACCCATTACCGGATGACCTGGATGACATCTAATCCCAGGACCATCGCCATTCGCGCACAAACCATTTCCATAAACAGGAGAAAGCCATGAGCAACATAGATCCTCGCCCAGCATTGCATTCAATTCTGCGGCTTTGTTCGGAAGGGCACCTTCCCGCCAAGGTCCGGGGTTGGGCAGCCAGTGCACTGGACACTGCCGCCGCTATCTATCGAACCATGGATGACATGGAGAAAAACGGTGTGGATGTTCCCACTCCGGGTCAAGCCCGAGCTCTTGGGAACATCGACCACGCCGCACATGCCTGGCTGAAGAAACACCATGGTGAGTAGGGATGGAACCATTGAGGAACCAGGGCAAGCTGACTCCACGTAAATATAATATTCAAAGGGAATACTTACTGGAACCTTGGTTCCCAATCAGGTTCCAGGGGTTACTAACCTGGCCCAGCCGACGGTCTAAGCGGCTGGGCCGAGGCTGGGGAACCAGGGAACCAACCCCTATGGGGGAGGCTAGCTCTGGTTTTCCGGGCCGAATTTACTCCTCGAAGCAATTGTCACTATTGTTTATGCGAGGGTCTTCTTGGTAACCTACGCACTATGACAATTGCAGATCAATTTTCCGCAAAGCTATCCGAATCCGGACTCAATATTAATGAGTTGGCGAGATTAACCGGTGTCCCTTACTCGGATTTGGCCGATATCCAGGCCGGTGTCAACTTGGATCCTAATATCAGCTTGATGCAAAAAATCGCAACTGGACTAAACATTCAAGTTCAGGATCTGCTTCCTGGGCCCCAATCAATGGGGTCAGTTTCTCTGCGGTATTCCTATGTTCAGGCTAAAAGAGTCTTGGAACTGTTTGGTCATCCCGTCAAGCTACCCAAACCTACTGGTGATATACATTGGAGAAAGTTGTCGGCAGAAACAGCTACAGCCCCATATCGCGATTTCCCCTGCCCATTTTCCCCAAGCCAAGCATGTAATAAAATAAGGAAGGCAAACCCGAATCCACTAATTGGGGATTGCACATTAGGGGTAACAGGTAACAGTAATCCGACGGGATGGATTGTGTGCCCTCAGCGCTTTTTGCAAGATCAGCTTATTTTTAAAGAAGCCGCATCGTTATTCAAAACGCCACTACATGATTTCAAGGTAACGGGCGAAATTAAAATTGGCGAAGTCGGAAGAGTTGACTATCTTATATTTGATGAAAATAGTGGATCAATCAATGATGCCGTTGCTATTGAAATTCAAAGCATGGGGACGAACAGCTCAGGTCCCATATGGAACGCAAGAGTTGATTATGTGGCGGGGAGATTGAAGGCTGAATATCCAGGACCAGCTGCAAACGTAAAGGATTCATCTAAAAAGATCTTAGTGCAGCTTCTTCACAAGGGCGCTCAAATTACTCGGTGGGGATGCAAATATTTGCTCGTGATTCAGGATCTATTTTTAGAACACCTTGAGTCTGCGTATAACATAAATGCCCATTTCCATGCCAGTCGAATTCAGGATCCCATACATATTCACGCCTATACCCTCAAAGAAAATTCAACGACTGGGACATACTATATTGAAATATCTAAAAGAATTTCTACAGACATGCTTGGCCTTTCTATGGCACTAATCAGCAATCCCAAGATTGATTATATTGAATTTCCTGAGATTGCTGAAAAGCTCCTAGAAAGGATAACGGCCGGAAGTTATCAGACCATCCATATCCCCTGACCTTATTTCGAATAATAAGCCGCAAACTGTTTGGCAATATTATAAGCCAGTAGCGGTGGAACGGCATTTCCTACTTGGCGGAATCCATGCCATTTGGTGTGGTGAAATTGATGCCAGTCTGGAAAGCTTTGAAGGCGAGCCCCTTCCCGCACAGTAATCACCCGTGGGACAAATGGATGAACTGGACGAGGTGAGGAATGGGCACCACGCTCTCGGGGTGTTCCAGCCCTAAGTGTGGTGGCAACCTTATTCGGATCAAGTTTATAGAGTCGGCTCACAGGAACGACCTTGCCGTGTTCAGTTTCAATAAACCGCTTCGTCAAGACAGGACCATGCACTGTTCTGCGACATCCAGTGCAGTGGAGCTTGTTCCAATTCTTGGGTCTAACAAGCCGAAGCCCGGCGAATTTGGTCTCACCACGTAGAAACTGAACATAAGCGTGGGCAGGCTCGCCCGTATATGCAACTGTATCGCCCTCAACAAGGTGAGGGAACCTCTCGACGTCTGGTAAATCAGAAATACTTTCAAAGACATTTGGCGTCAATGGTAATTTTTGTAAGTCTGTAGAATTGCTTTTCTTATGAGTCGGCTTTGGGTATTTAAATTCGAAGTCGATATCTGATCGAACTCCAACAATGAAGACCCGCTTCCTTTCTTGGGGAACACCAAAATCTGAAGCTACTAAAGTTGTTATTGGTTTTTGAATTTTATAGCCATCACCTTCAAGTAAATCTATTAATTTAGCCAGAAATGCACCCTTATTCGCAGAAATGATCCCGGGGACATTTTCCATTACAAAAAATTTAGGCCTTAGCTCAGAAACGATCCTATGGAATTCGAATATGAGACCGCTTCTTGGGTCATTTGGGTCTCGGAGTCCGATGAGACTAAATCCTTGGCAGGGAGGGCCACCAATGACGAAATCTACTTCTGATTTAGGTTTAGGGAAATGTTTTCTAATCTGAGCTACAGTGACGGTTCGAATGTCCTTATCAATAATTGGAGTGTTTGGAAAGTTCTTCTCCAAAGCCTCAACACAAGTCCGGTCATTCTCTACGTGCAGAGATGAGTGAAAACCTGCCCAGGCGAATCCAAGGGACAATCCTCCAACTCCTGCAAACAAATCAACAACAATCGGCACTTCCGGTGATGCATTTACCTTTTCATTGATCTTTTTCATGGTGTCCTTGGTCGGTATAGCCATTTGGGTTGGTCCTGTCATCACGCGGAAGCGAGCCGACGGACCCGAACCTCAATTGGGATTCTACTTGGAAAGGGTGGGGAGCTCACACTCTCGAAATTGTAGTCCTGAGAGATGAGAACTAACCCGCACCCATAGGTTCAGGTGACATCGGCTAGCCACGATTAAGACGCCTCGTCGAAGGGTTTGAAGGTATTTCCCTTGTGCCTAGCTAGATCATCGAAAAACTTCCCGATCTCCTTAATCGTGCACTGGTCAAGATGTGCGCGGCACCTAGCCAGCCCCTCCTCTGAAAGCCCCGCTTCCTTCCCGGCCCGAAGCAACCATGCCTCGCGTTTCGGGGAGATCACTCCATGGGGAGATCCGAGTTGGTCGGCCTTGGTTGATGACTTCACGGCCAACATGGGGGCTACCAGCTCGGGCAGATCCTCCAGATCCTGAGTGAAGATATCGCTCGCGGCAGTTGCCATAAGCACAGCGCTGACGAAGGCACGCTTCTCAGCCATCTTGAGGACGGTGTTCCGGATCTCGAAAAGGCTCAGTGATCGATACTTCGCTTCCCGGTTGTTGCACCTGGCCGAGCAACGGCTGAGAACCTCGCCCTGGGGGCCGTGAACGGTGCAAGTAGCCTCCACCTCGAAGAACCCCATACAAGTTCCCTGGACGATTGAGCCGTCTCGTTTGGCGAGGGTGTAGGGCCATTCCGAGTCGAGGTCATCCCCCACCACGTGGCTATCCAGGATCGGGGCCAGTCGAAAGGTCATGCAGAGGACTTCGGCCCCGGCCTTCCAGAGGGACGGTTTGGGTGTGCCCGGGATGGTGCCGAAGTGGGTGCCTTCCTTCATGACGCCGCGCATGACCTCCTGAACGGCTTGGGTTCGCTTTCGGATCTCAGACAGGCCGAATGGAGGCATGGCCGATGGTGGTGCGGGTGGCGGGGTTACGACGCCGTTGACAGACATGGGCTGACTCCCTTGTTGGAAGTGATACGGAGGTTGGTGAAGGTGGACGTTCTGAGATAGCGGGTATAGAGGTCTGGCGCCTCTCGCTGCAGATCTTTGGCAGAGAAGGACGTGCGGCTTGAGGTCACCATTTGGGCCGTGCACCCATCCAGGTTCACCTTGTCGATCATGTAGATGGTGAGGGTCGACTTGATCTGGTCCCGCAATTCGGTCGTCCGCTGCTCCAGGGGTTTCAGCTGACTTTCCACGATCCCCAGCTCCTCCACCTGGGCGGATAGCTGGAGGCGGATCACCTCGGGCACTTCACCGTGTTCCCCGGCCTTGCGAAGAGCCTGGTGCTCGGGGCAGTCCATGGCGAAGGGGCAATTGAAGCAGAAACCCCGCTCCGGTTCCCCGGGAGGGAGGCAGGAGGAGTCTTCAAGGTAGGGCGCTGCCTTGCGGGCCCGGCCTTCCAAGAATCGGAAGTGATCAGGGCTGAAGGTGACCGGAAACGTTGTCATCTCGGCCAAATTCTCGCGGGACACGAGCACCATCAGCCCCCAGCCAAGGCCGGAGAGTCCCATCTGAGCCTGGACCTGGTCCAAGTAGTGCTGAGGGAGCCCGTCGGACTGGTAGCGCTTGAATGTAGCAGCGCTGGCTGTCTTCACCTCCAGGACCCCGTCACCCTTTTCCCCAATGATGCGGCCGTCAGGGTGTGCCCGGAATGGGAGGGTCGGGTGCTCATATTCGCGTTGGACCCGGCCTGTGTCGCGGAGCTTGGAACCGAGTGCGGCCCGGACCAATTGGACCACCTCATTCTCAAGGGCACGTCCAGAAAGCATCCTGCCCATAGAAGCGGGATCCAGGTCAGGGCGTTGGATCTTGGCGGCGATAACGCTGCGCTGGCAGGTGCCAACCTCCGATGCCCCGATGTATAGGTGTCGAGGAGACTGCCTTGGATTGTGTTCAATCCGCAATTTAAGCGCTGACCTTATGTTCAGGTGGTTCACGTTTATCTCCATTGATTGAAAGAGAGCCAATCAAAGACCGGCTCTCTTGTGGTGGATGTCCTTTCAGACAGAAGAAAGCCCCGCTATGCGGGGCCAGTATGGGGAGAAGGATTAGTCACTCCTTGTCTAGGAGCCACTCAAGCAAAACCTTCACGAGAAACCCAGCTGCAATGGGAATTGGGTTCATGTAGACCTCCAGAAATGCAAAAGGACCAACCGATATGGTTGGTCCCTGCATTGTTCTTATAACAAATTCTATGCCCGGTTTGCACTTGCCCTTAGGCACTCTTCTTCTTCCCGATCTTCAAAGGACTAACTTTAGGCTTAGAGATCTTGAGAACAGGCGCCAGCTTCCGAATGCTATCCGCCAACGCGCTTGGGCAGAGGTGCCCATAGAATTTCTCGACCATGGTGGTGTCAGCGTGCCCGAGTTGGGCCGCGACATAGGCAAGCGGAACACCCTTGTTGACTAGGCCTGAAGCGTAGGTGTGACGGAGCTCGTGGAAGCCCATTGCTTCAATCTTGGCGGCGATGCAGACATCAACCATGACCTTCTTCTGATCATGTGGCCCCCATGCGAGCGGATCCTCCTGGTGTTTCCGAGCCTTCCCCTTTGCGTTGGGTCGGCTTAACAGGGATTCCCCCGCCCCACGCCCGGCCACCTGTTCTGTGAACCAGGCTGAGGCCTCCTGAGTAAGCGCGATGTATCTGGTCTTGCCGCTCTTGCTGGTTTCAATGAACACGGTGTTGGCTGTCGGGTTGAAATCCCGCACTTTGAGCCGGCACAACTCCCCATAGCGGCATCCCGTGTAGAGCGCGGCCTGGACCAGCTGCTTGAAGCCGTCCTCGCACTTATTCACGAGGCGGCGCTGCTCCTGCACAGTGAGGAATCGCACTCGGGCCATGCCCACACCCTTGAATTTCTTCACCTCCAACCAGGGCATCGGGCCGCTGTAACGGCCTTCCCTCACCGCAAGGTTCAGGGCAGCCTTCAGGCTCGTGAGGACACGGTTTGCGCTGTCTTTGCGAGCCCGCTTCTCATCTTCTGTGAGTGGGCCAGCCAGGTGCTTCACCTCCTCACGAACTTTCCCTGTCATTCGACGAGGGGATTCTGCAAGGGCTTTGAGCCAATCCTCCATACGCTTCTTCGTAAGCTTGGCCAGGGACAGGTCCCCAAGTTTGGGAACGATATGGGCATTGGTGGAAAGGGTCATGATCCCGTGGCCCTTCACACCCCGCTTTTCTGCGTCGAGGAGATAGTCTGTCATGGCGTTGGTCACCGTATAGGGACCAGTGGTCACCATCTCGCCTGTCGCCTCAAAATGGGCGGCCTTGTTGAGATCCTTGAACCAGTTCTCAGCAGCGGTTTGTGCCGCATTGAAGTCGAGAACCTTGATCCCATCTGCATCCAGATAGTCGTCGGCGTCCGCCAATCGCTTCTGGATCTCTTTCTTCGTCTCCTTGTCCACCCATCGAGCCAGCCATGACCCCGTCCCACCCGACACGGGTCTGCGGTAGGCGAGGTAGCACCCTTCAGCAATCCGTTCTTGGTGCCGTTTACCCGCCGCAAGTTTGAATCGGGAGGTGCGGGAATCGAGTTTTGCACTACGAATCTTTCTCGCCATGGTCGCCTTCCTGGACCCGTGTCCAACACGTGTCCAAAACCTAGCGCCAGTTGAGGGCGGACGCAAGAGGACAA
>JAYVRY010000244.1:0-3884 GCA_043775845.1 Acidobacteriota bacterium | reverse complement strand
CTCACCGCCTTCGTGATGGAGTGCTACCAGCGCGGCATCCTCGACAAGCAGCGCACCGGCGGCCTGGAGATGGTCTGGGGCAACGCCGAGGCGGACCTCGAGATGATGCACCAGATGGCCCGCGGGATCGGCTTTGGCAAGATCGCCGGCCTGGGCGTGAAGAAGATGAAGGAGCACTTCATCAAGAACGGCTGGGGCGACCCCCAGCTCATCAACGACATCGGCATGGAGAACAAGGGCCTCGAGTACTCCCAGTACATGTCGAAGGAATCCCTGGCCCAGCAGGGCGGCTACGCGCTCACCAACAAGGGCCCCCAGCACGACGAGGCCTGGCTGATCTTCATGGACATGGTCAACAAGCAGCTGCCCACCTTCGAGGACAAGGCCGAAGCACTCTACTACTTCCCCCTGTTCCGCACCTGGTTCGGCCTCAACGGCTTCTGCAAGCTGCCCTGGAACGACGTGGTGCCCGCGAACAACAGCTCCCAGCCCGAAGCCCACAAGGTGCCCGAGCACGTGCAGAACTACGTGGATCTCTTCAGCGCCACCACGGGCATCAAGATTTCGAAGGAAGACCTCATCGTGCAGTCCGCGAAGGTCTACAACTTCCAGCGCGTGTTCAACATCCGCATGGGCAAGGGCCTGCGCCTACACGACGCGGCTCCCTATCGCTCCATGGGCCCCGTGACGAAGGAAGAGTACGAGTCCCGCGCCGAGCGCTACGACAAGCAGATCCAGACCGAGATGGGGCTCGACCCCGCCGGCAAGACCACCGAAGAGAAGATGGCCCTGCACCGCGAATGGCGCACCGGCCGCTTCTCCCAGCTCATGGACGCCGTCTACACCCGCCGTGGCTGGACCCTGGATGGCGTGCCCACCCTGGAGCGCCTGAAGGAATTGGGCCTCGACGCCTTCCCCGAAGTGGTCGAGGTCGTGAAGCAGCATCTCTAAGAAAATCGGCCGCGCATGCGGCCGATTTTCTTGGGTGAAGTGAAACAGAAAAGGCAATGACCATGATCCTTGTGAATGAAGAACCGCTCGGCTGGCAGGAGGGCATGACGGTCCGCGACGTGCTCACGGCCAAGAACTACCGCTTTCCCATGCTGGTCATCCACGTCGGCGACACACTGATCCACAAGAAGGACTACGACACCGCCACCATCCCCGATGGGGCCGTGGTCAAGGTCATCCATCTCATCAGCGGGGGCTGAAGGAAGCAGGCCGCCTCTTGGCGGCCTGCTTCCTTCAGCCTCGAAAACGGATCACAGTTCGAGCATGATCCCCTGGGCCAGTTCCACGGTGCCGCTGAAGTTGATGGCGCTGGTCTGGCGGCGCATGTAGGCCTTCCAGGCATCGGAGCCGCTTTCGCGGCCGCCGCCGGTCTCCTTTTCGCCACCAAACGCGCCGCCGATCTCGGCGCCGCTGGTGCCTGTGTTCACGTTGGCCAGGCCGCAGTCGCTGCCCGCCGCCGACAAGAACAACTCACTCTCGCGCTGATCGTTGGTGATGATGGCGCTGGAGAGGCCTTGGCTCACGCCGTTCTGGAGGGCGATGGCTTCTTCGATGGTGCCGTAGGGCATGAGGTAGAGCACGGGCGCGAAGGTTTCCTCCTTCACGATGTCGAGGTTGCCGGTGACTTCCACCAGGCAGGGGGTGATGTAGCAGCCACCCGCGTGAGGCAGCTTCTCACCGCCGTGCAGCACCTTGCCGCCCTGGGCTTTCACAGTCTCGATGGCCGCCAGCATGGTGTCGATGGCGCCCTGATCGACGAGGGGGCCCATGAGGTTCTTGTCCAGCCGGGGATCGCCGATGGGCGTCTTGCGGTAGAGCTCCAGCAGGCGCTCGCGGAAGGTCGGCAGCACCGATTCCTGCACGATGATGCGGCGGGTGGAGGTGCAGCGCTGGCCGGAGGTGCCGATGGCGCCGAAGTAGATGGAGCGCAGGGCGATCTCGAGATCCGCCTTGTCGCTGACGATGACGGCGCCATTGCCACCCAGTTCCAGGATGTGCTTGCCGAAGCGTTCTTGAACGAGCTTGCCCACGTGGCGGCCGCCGGGCACGGAACCGGTGTAGGACACCAGGGCCACGCGGGGATCGGTGTTGATGAGGTCGCCGATGTCGCTGCCCTTGCCGATGGTGAGGCTGCAGATGGCGGGGTCGTAGCCGAAATCACTCAGCACCTTCTGGGCGATCTTCGTGCAGGCGATGGCCGTCAGCGGCGTCTTCGACGAGGGCTTCCACAGCACCGTGTCGCCGCAAACCAGCGCCAGGGCTGTGTTCCAGCTCCACACGGCCACGGGGAAGTTGAAAGCGGTGATGACGCCCACGACGCCGAGCGGATGCCACTGCTCCTGCAGGCGGTGCATGCGGCGCTCGCTGGGCATGGTGAGGCCGTAAAGCTGACGCGACAGGCCCACGGCGAAGTCGCAGATGTCGATCATCTCCTGGACCTCGCCCAGGCCCTCACGCAGGGTCTTGCCCATCTCGAGGGTGACCAGCTCGGCCAGGGCGGCCTTGTGCTTGCGCAGCTCGTCCCCCAGGGCCTTCACCACTTCGCCGCGCTTGGGGGCGGGCACCAGCTTCCAGGAGGCGAAGGCCGCGTGACTCTTGGCCAGGATGGCGTCAAATTCCTGGGCCGTGACATTGGTGACCGTAGCTAGGATGTTGCCGTTGATGGGAGAAACCACCTTCTGGGCCTTGCCACTGCCGGTCCACTCACCCGAGAAGCCCCCGGGGTTCACATCCGAAATGCCCAGCGACTTCAGAATTGTTTCCATGATGTCCTCCACGGTTCATTTGTACCGTTTTTTGCATCAATAACTAAATTCATTCTATTCACATGAATCATGAATATGATTCATGCATGGATGCCCTGCTCGACCTCCCCCAGCTCCGCACCTTCTACACCTTGGCCCAGTCCGGCAGCTTCACGGACTGTGCCAAGAAGCTGCATCGCACCCAGTCGGCCGTGAGCCATGCCATGGCCAAGCTGGAGGAACTGGCGGGTGTGCCCCTCCTGGCGCGCAAGGGCCGCGACCTGGGCCTCACCGAGGAGGGCCGCCGCCTCTACCTGGCCTGCGAGCAAGTCTTTGCCACCCTGGATGCCGCTGCGGATGACCTGCGCAAACATCAGAGCCTCGCGAAAGGGCGCCTGCGAGTGGGCACCACGGTGGAGTTCGGCAGCAGCATCCTCATAAAGCACATGCAACCCTTCCTGGCCGCGAATCCCGGCCTGGAGATCGACTTCACGTTGAGTCATGATCTGCTGGGCCCCCTGCTCCGCGATGACCTGGATCTCATCATCGACTGCCAGGAGCACCCTCTCCCCACCTTGAAGAAGGCGCCCCTCTTCCGGGAGACCTACGTGGTGGCCTGTGCCAAGGCCTTCAAGAAGGCTCATCGACTGCGGGTTCCCACGGACCTCTCCGCCTGCCCGGTGCTCTCTCTCGACAAGGCCGGCGCCTGGTGGAACCGCTTCCTCATGGCGGTGCCCGATCATGAACAGCCGCAGCTTGACCGCATCATCGCCGTGAACCACATCCGCGCCATGATCCACGCCGCCGTGGAAGGCATGGGTGCCCTGCTGGTGCCGCGCTACGCAGTGCTGGAGGAGCTGAAACGGGGCGACCTCCTAGCCCTCTTCCCAGACATCCGCCCCACGGAGGATCGTTTCTCCATCTATCAAAAGAAGGTGAAGGCAGGGCAGGAGAAACAGAAACTCCTCACTCACTATCTGCAGTCGTTAAGCCCGGCAGAGTTTGGATCCTAGGCTCCAAACCGCTGCGCGGTTTTGGAGATCGCTGCCAGCTTCGCTGGCAGTAAAAAGACCTTTCTTCATTCAGAAGGCCGCCTTTCGGCGGCCTTCTTCAATCTGCAAACCGCAG
>JAYVRY010000243.1:0-13829 GCA_043775845.1 Acidobacteriota bacterium | reverse complement strand
GACGCCCGGCGCCTATCGCACCTTCCTTCACAACAACGGCTTCCACGGCGGTAAGTGATGTTCACGAACCAACTGCTGCACCAGCTCCTCGTCGCGGCCGTCTTCTCCACCCTGGGCCTGGTCATCCTCCATCTCCTTGCGCAGGGAGAAGGGCAACACCTTCACGAGGATGAGCCAGACCACGCCCAGGATGACGAGGCCCAGGGCACTGAAGACGGCGGCGACGAGGAGCTGGTGCAGCAGTTGGTTCGTGAACATCACTTACCTCCGTGGAAGCCGTTGTTGTGCAGGAAGGTGCGGTAGGCGCCGGGGGTCTGGCGGACGCTGGGGGGCAGGTCGGCGCGGCGGCGCTGGCCGAAGAATTCGCGGCCGAAAAAGCCGTTGGCCACCATGAGGCTGAAGCCGCCGCCGAGGAAGAGCAGGTAGAGGATCCGCATCAGTCGTCATCTCCTGATGAATTACTCGTGGCACTCGCGCCGTACATGCTCTCCTGCCAGCGCCGGGTCTCGAAAGCCGCCATGCGGAATACCAGCAGGAGGGGCACGAGCAGGATGCCGAGCAGGGTCAGGCCCGGGTAGAGCCAGCGCATGACGCCCTGGTTCAATTTCACGTCGATGGCGCGCACGGGCGGAACCTTGCCATCCCACTGGGGGGCCAGGCGCAGCACATAGGTGCCCGGGGGCACGGCGCTGAGGAAGACCTTTTGGACCTGATTGCCTTCGGACCAGGACTCGCCGCCATCCACGCCGTGGTAGAAGCTGCTCTCCAGGAGGAAGAGCTCGGCCACGCCCGTGGTCTCACTGACCAGGGCGCCTTCGAGTCCGATCCAGGCGTTGTTCACGGGCGCGCTCATGGTGACGGCCAGGTTGCGATGGCCATCCTTGATCTCGATGGGGCCCGAGAAGTAGACGGGCTCCTGGGCCTCGGGGGCAGGCGCATCCGCCGTGGCCGGTGCCGTCGGGCGGCGGATGGGAATGCTTTTGCGCACGGCTTCGGTGGCCGCCTGACGCAGGCCTGGCGTCAGTTCGTAGAGATCGAGCTGGCGGCTGAAGAGTTCCACGTTGCGGTGGGTGGCGGATTCGACCATCACCAGCAGCAGCAACAGGCCCAGTGCCCCCACGATCCACAGGGTGGATTTTGAAAGGGTGGTCTTGTGGGGATTGGGCTGGAAGGAAGCAATGCCCTGGGGCGCGGTCGGCGAGCCCCCGAGCTTGAAGGCGGCCCAGACCACGTCGGGCTCAAGGTAGGTGGAGAGGCTCCAGTTCACTTCCTCGCCGCCGTTCCGGTGCTGCTGCCGCTCGCGGGTCAGACTGCGCGGCGGACAGACGAACTCGGACACCTGCACCTTCTCGCCCTGTTCCACCATCCAGTAGAACTCGCCCCAGACGCCTTCGACCACGGCCACGGCATCCTGGAAGCGACGCCAATTCTGCCCCTGCATCCAGAGGTTTTTCTGGCCTTCAGGGGCCTGGGGCACGTCGCCGGGCGGCAGGGCCGTGGCCAGGCTCCAGTGGCCATCGCTCTCCACCAGCCACTTGAAGCCGTGCTGGCTGTCCAGCAGCAGATACTCGCTCCAGGGATAGGCCGTGCCATCGATGGTGCAGCTGCGGCGCAACTGGCCGATGCAGATCAGCTTCTCGCCGTTCAGCAGGCCTTCGGTGCCCAGCGGGATCACCACTTCCTGGTGGGGCTGCTTCAGGCTTTTGAGGAAGGCCAGTTTGCCGTTCTCCGCCGACAGCAGACTGCCGCAGCTGGGGCAGCCCACGCGCTGAGTCTGATCCGGCGCATGCAGGGCCAGGGTGCCACCGCATTTGGGGCAGTTGAGGTTCTGCGTGCCCACCTTGGTCGGTTTGCGCGTGCCGCCCTGGATGCGCAGCTCGGCCAAGGGGATTTCCCGGCCCAGGAAGAAGAGGGGCGGATTCTCGCTGTAGTCCAGGGTGGCGAAGGCACCGTTTTTGCCGGATAGATCGGCGAAACGGTAGGTGGCGCCCGGCTCCACGTTCCAGGGAATCTCGCCTTCGGCACTGTGGAAGGTGGCCTCGCTCAGTTCGCCCACGGTCCACAGGCCATCGGGGCCCAGGTCCGCCAATCCACCGGCTTGGAGTCGGTCAGCCGTGGGCAGGGTGCCGTGGGGCATCTGGGTGAAGGTGAGGTAGAAGCGGCCCTGGGCTTCGGCCAGCCAGCCCCAGCGGCCATCGTCCAGGGCCAGGTACCATTCGTCCCAGACCCCGCCCAGGGGATGCTTGAGCTGGACCCGGCCTGCCAGCGTGAAGGCACGGCCCGAAAAGGTACCTGACGCGCCGAGGCCCAGCGGCGAGCCCGTGTCCACCAGATCGGCGACCTTGCCGAGCAACTCGGGATCGCGGTCGCGGCGGGCGGCCAGGGCCTTGCAGTAGGAACAGACGGCGACCATCGTCCCCGGCCGGAAGCTCAGGGCGGCACCACAACTGGGACAGGAGGCGAGGGTGCTCATGGGATCCGGGTGAGTATGTCAGACCAGGGGAAGGATGCGATCCAGACCTTCGCGGAAAGTAGATTCTTCCACCAGCAGGCTGAGGACCAGGTGGCCATCACCATGCAGGTCGAAGAAGGAACCGGGATGCACCAGGGTGGCGGCCGCCTCCAGCAGGTGATGGGCACAAGTTTCGTCTGCATCCACGGCGGGGCGGCGTAGCAGCACCGACCAGCCCCCTTCCACGGGGAGGCGGGACAGGTGTGGATGGGCCTTCAGGGCGGCATCCAGGCTGGCCAGGTTCGCCTGCAGTCGGTGGAGGATCTGTTCCCGGATGCCAGCCGCCAGGGCCAACAGGGTAGGCGCGGCGGCCTGCACCGGCGCCGAGACAGACAGATACTGGTCCGCCAGGAAAGCCAGGGCCTCCAGGTATTGCCCGGCGCCAGGGCCACGCGCGGCGATCCATCCGAGTTTCAATTGGGGCAGGGCGGCGACCTTGCTGAGGCCCGAGAGCAGGAACACGGGGCAGGGTGGATCCGGATCCAGCAGCACCGTGGACATTCGGTCGGCCGTAAATTCCAGGGCGTAGTCCGAGAAGACTTCATCTACCAGCAGGGCCAGCTGGTTCCTGGCACAAAGGCGCGTCAACTCCGACCACTCGATCCGGGTCAGGAAGTGGCCGGTGGGGTTGTTGGGATTCACCACCACCACCGCGCGGGTACGATCGGAGATCGAGGCCTCCAGGGCGCCCAGGTCCAGGTGCCAGCGCTCATGGAAGAAGGAGGGCACGCTTCTCGCTGTCAGGCCTTCGAGTCGCGCCAGCCAATCGAAGAGCGGGTAGCTGGGACTGGGCACCAGCACTTCGTCGCCGGGATCACCCAGGAGCTTGAAGAGCAGGCCATAGCCCTCGCTGGTGGAAGCCGTGAGCAGCAGATCCTCGGCCCGCAGGCCGTGGCCGTGGTGCGCAGCGACGGCTGCGCGGGCTGTGTGTGAACCGCGGGAATCTGGATCGTAGGTCAACACGAGGGGGGACGACAGAGCGGCGCGAATCTCGGCTTCGGGGTAGGTGAAACCGCAGCGAGTGGGGTTGGAGACGGTCAGGTCCAAGACCTGCCGGCCCTCGGCCTTCAACCGGCTCAGTGTGGCCGTGAGGGCATTGGGCTCGAAGCCTTGCGGCAGGCGGGAGGAAAGGCGCATGGGACCAGGGTAGACGAGATCCTCGGTTGAAGGAGGCTGGTCGCGGAAGGCGCGGAGGATTCGCGTAAGTCACGGAAGACAAAGATGAAGAAAGGAATGAAAACCGGGTTCGGGCCTGGACGTTCCCTTTCCGCGCCTTCTGTGGAATTCCGAGTCTTCTGCGACCAGCTGCTGTTGGTTGGAGTGATAATCCAAGCTGAATTCCTGGAGGCTCTCATGGCGAAAACACTCAAGGTTGCGGTGCTGTTGGCCGGGTCCGGCCACCTCGACGGCGCGGAAGTGCGGGAGGCGGTGCTCACGCTGCTGGCCCTGGATCAGCACGGCGCCTCCTTTCAGTGCATCGCGCCCAATGCCGACCAGCACCACGTCATCAACCACGTCACGGGTAAGCCCGTGGAAGGCGCCCGCCGCAACATCCTGGAAGAAGCCAGCCGCATCGCCCGGGTGGGCCAATGCCTGGATCTCGCGCAGGCCGAGGCTGAGGACTACGACGCGCTGCTCATGCCTGGTGGTTACGGCGTGGCCAAGAACCTCTGCACCTTTGCCTTCAAGGGGCCAGATGCCGAAGTACGGCCCGATGTGGCCGCCTTCGTGCGCGACTTCTTCGCGGCCAAGAAGCCCGTGGGCGCGATCTGCATCGCCCCGGCCCTGGTGGCCTTATCCCTCTCGGGGCAAAACGCCGCGCGGCTCACCCTGGGCGGCGATCCCGGCTGCGCCGACGCCATGCGCCGCCTGGGCCACCTGCACCAGGACACGCCTAGCGCCCGGGAGATCGTGGTGGATGATGCCCTCAACCTGGTGACCACCCCCGCCTACATGTTCGACGATGCTCGGTTGAGCGATGTGTGGGTGGGCATTGAGCGGTGCGTGGCGGAAATTTTAAAACGTTGCTGACCAGAGCCATGATGCATTCAAGTGTTGTTAATGGTTAGGTAGGAATGTCGGGTTGCGATCCTTGGAATTCCGATACTCTTTAACCACTTTCGTGAGAGCGCCCAATGACCGAAACTGGTAGCAAGGGGAAACACAATGGCCTCCCTCAAAGAAGCGATCCTGAAAGTCCAAACCAACCTGGCGAAGAAGGAAGAGAGCCTGAGACTCCTTTTGATGGAGACGCCGAAGGCAGTGTCGGCGAAGCCTCGTTCCCTGATTTACCTGGCAGCGAAATCCAGACGGAAGCCCTGAACATCATCCCCAGCGAGACGTTGCCAGAGGTGAAAGTCGCCCTCATCGACCTTGCTGATAAAGAGGGTGAGCGGGTTTTGAAGGCGGCTCAAGCCGCCCTGGATTCGGAATACAAGCAGTTCAAGCTGCAGACCGATACTGCGGAAAAGAGCGCCAGTCAGGATCGGAACACCCTGCGCCTCGCCTCTGTCATGGACTTTGCGAAATGGGCTGTTCCCGCTATTTTCGCGCTGGTGCTGGCCCACTGGATGGTGCAGTTCTTCCGGGCGGGAAATACCGAAGCCGCCAAGGCGATCCGTGAGCTGCTGCTCCTGATGATTGGTGGGGCGCTCGGCTGGATTGCACGCAGGTCAGACGGCTGATACCGGCGCGCATCCCATCGTCGAGCTTTCACAAACCCGATCATCGGCGAAGCTCAGCCTGAGAATGGGAACCGCGAAAAACGCGAAAGGGCGCGAAACGCGGGGCTATCGCGCCGAAGCCCCCGCCCAGATGGCCATGGTGTCGGCCGAACCCTGGGAGCGGATGCCGTTGTCGGTGAGGATCTCATCGGTGGCGGCCAGCATCTCTTTGCGGGGAAAGATCATGGATTCGGCTCCGGTTCGGGCGAAGGCCAATACGATGAATTCGTCCTTCTGATCCCGTAGCACCTGGACCAGGTGTTTGAGGTTCTTGATGGCGATGCCATTGACGCTCTTGACGACTTCCGAGACTGGGTTCGAGTAGCCCTTGGCAAGCTTGTGGGGGAAGAAGGGGGAGGCCACCACGACGAGTTCCTCGCCCTCGAAGGCCGGACCTTCGCCGCGTCGCGTGGCCAGGGGACTGCCGTAGAAGATGAAGATGCCCATCATGTGGCCGTTGTTGGCGGCGAACTGGGCCGTGGCGGTGGAGAACACCAGGGGGCCATAGACGAAGTACGAGGGGTAGGCGCCCTGCAGGTCGGGGATCAGGAGGGGATGACCCGAAGGCACGGGCATCTGGATCGCCACTTCCTTCCCACCGCGGACCACGGTGAGGGGAACCATCCCCTGCTTCGCCAGTTTCTGCACGAGATACTGGAAGCGGATCCGCAGGTTGGCGCTGACCTTCACCATGCCCTGGTCATCGACGGGGGTGTCGCCGATGCGTGTGATGACGTCCCACTCCTTCAGAGGATTGGGCAGGGCCGAACGGAAGGGCTCGTGTACCACAATGCCCTGCACGCCCTTGTCCAGCTTCAGGAAGGCCCGCAGGGCTGGGTTTTCAAGCGTCTGCAGCTGGTCGTGCATGGCGGGCTTGCCCTTGTAGGGGCCTGTCGCGATGTCTTTGAGGAAGAGGTCGATCTCTTCGCTGGGAATGATGTAGCCGATGTTTTGCGCGCCGCCCAAGGTACTGAAGGCCAGGCCGATCATGCGATCGCCCACCACGGCGGGACCGCCGCTGTTGCCGGGATTGATGGCGGCGTCGATCTGGATGCGCAGGCCCGACACGGGGTAGTTGTAGGCGGTGAATTCGATGCGGGACACGATGCCCTTGGTGATGGAAAGGCTCGTGCCCCCGGTGGGAAAGCCGTAGGCCATCACGGCATCCTTGACCTCGGGGAGCAGGTTGGCGCGCTTGAGCGGTGGATGGGCATCGAAGAAGGCATCCTCATCCAGCTTCAGCACGGCCAGGTCGATGCCGGGGGCCACGGCTTCCACGGTGGCCGAGATCTTGTCGCCCGCCTGGTTCGCCTGCACCTGCACCTGGCTGGCGTAGAGCACCACGTGGGCGTTGGTGAGGATGCGTCGGCCCTCGATGACCACGCCGGTTCCCGTGGCCTCCTCGGGCTGCTGGCGACTCCAGGGCCGGGCCGTGTCGGGCCTGCGGATGGTGGAGAACACCTTCACCACAGAGTCTTCCACACGAATGGGCGATTCTGCGGCGCGCATGGGCAGCGGCCAGGAAGCCAGGGCGCCGAACAGCATCAGGCACAGGAGGAGGGCGGGACGTCGGCAGCGGATCATGTCGTGGGGTTCCTTGGCAAAGCAGGGCCTGCCCAAACCTATCGGGTCGGGACCGCCGGTGTCCAATCCTCACCATCCTCCATGCGCCGTGGATGCACCATGCGCCGGAGAGTGGGCGTGAGGGTGCGGCTGGCGGCGAGGATGCGGGCTTCCTCATCCAGGGCCCTGATCCAGGGGGCCGCATGGCCCAAGACGAGGCCGGAGTCCGGCAGATCCAGGCTGCGGTCCAGGGCTTGAAGCACCTGCTCGGCCACGGGAACGGACTCCCGCCAGCGGGAGGTGGCCAGGGCCTCGGCCTGGGCGGGACGGATGGGCGGCTGGATGAGCGCCACAAGGGGTTCCAGCCCCAGCTTGGGATGCTGGAGGAAGGCTTCCAGCACCGCAATGGAGGGAGCCTTCCAGACCGTGGCCCATAGCGGCCGGGGCGCGTGCATGGCCAAACTTCGGCGTTCACCCGTGGTCATGGTCGTCCACTGCTGCTGCAGTTTTTCCGTGGCCTGTTGCCGGGCCTGGGGATGGGCGGCCGCATCGGAGGCCACCGCCGCCAGGGCCCGCCAGGGCAGCCGGGCCATGAGCCGTGAACGCAGATGGGCGGGGGCTTTAGGGTGCTGGGCGATCCAGCGCAGCAGCAGGGGCCGCTTCTTCAATTCGGGCAGATCGGCGGCGGATTCCAGCCAACCCCGGGGCGGATCAGGATTCCGCAACAGCCGCAGGAAGCGCGGCCACGGGACATCAGGCGGGAGGGCCCAGGGGATGGCGGAGGATTTCACCCCCCTAGGTTAGCCGCCGATTTGCGCGACACTATCTCCATGACCATCGACTTCACCATCCTGGGCCGGGGGCGTGCGGGGCGCGCGCTGGCGGAGGCCTGGGGGGCGCGGGTGGCCTTGCTGGATCACGAGGCCCGGCCTCAGGGGCTGGTGCTCTTGGCCGTGCCCGATCGAGCCGTGCCCGACCTGGCGGCCTGTTTCCCGGGGCGCTGTGTGCATCTGGTGGGCAGCCTTCATCTGCCGGGGGTTCCCTGTGCGCACCCGCTCACAAGCTTCGATGGTCGTGCCCGGGATTGGACCGGAACGCCCGTGGCGCTTACGGGTGCCGTTCCCGATGACCTGCGCCGGGCCTTTGGGGACTTGGGTTTCGCGGCCTTCGATCTGCCCGCCGAACTGAAACCTCTGTACCACGCAGCGGCGGTGCTCACCTCGGGGCACGCGGCCACGCTTTGGCTCGGGGCGGAGGCCCTGCTTCGCGCCCAGGGTGTCGCGCTGCCGGGCCGGGGCCTGCTGCCCTTGGCGGAGGCCACCTTGCACCACGTGGCGGAAGCGGGCCTCGCGGGTCGTACGGGGCCTTTCGTCCGCGGCGACGAGGCCACCATCGCGCGGGACGCGGAGGCGCTGCCGGAGCCCTGGCGGGAGATCTTCCTCAAGCTGGGGCGCAGCCTCGGCTGAGCCTTGGGATTCTGATGCTGCTGCTTCTCCTCGTCTCGGTCCTCTGGGCCCTCTCCTTCGGACTCACCGCCCAGGTGAGCGCCTTGGGCGCGCCTTTCGTGACGGCCATCCGGACGGTTCTGGCCGCCCTGGTGTTCCTGCCTTTCCTGAGGGTGAAGGGACTCTCCCCAAAGCGCATGCTGGCTTTTGCAGGCATCGGCGCCCTGCAGTTCGGCCTCATGTACCTGCTCTACATCGCCTCGTTCCGCTGGTTGCGGCCCTCCGAGGTGGCGCTCTTCACCATCTTCACGCCCCTCTTCGTGACGCTGGTCGGGGATCTGCTGGAGCGGCGCTTCTCATGGGTGGTGCTGCTTTCTGCGGTGATCGCCGTAGTGGGGACGGGCATCTGTGTCTGGACCGGGCTGGGTCGCGCAGGGCTCTTCCGGGGTTTCCTCCTCATGCAGGCGGCGAACCTTTGCTTCGCCCTGGGCCAGGTGCTCTACCGCCGCGCCGCACCCGCCTCGGGCCTGCGGGATCGCGACCTCATGGGCCTGCTCTACCTCGGGGCTTCGGCGGTGGCCGTGGCCATGGCGGCGCCTTCCTTTCACTGGGAGGTGGTCAGGCATGTGACCAGGCAGCAGGCCCTGGTGCTGCTCTATTTGGGGGTGGTGGCCTCGGGGCTGGGCTTCTTCCTGTTCAATGCCGGAGCTCGCCGAACCGATCTGGGCACCCTGGCCATCTTCAACAACCTGAAGATCCCCCTGGCCATCCTGGCTTCGGGTCTGGTCTTCCGCGAAGTTGTGGATTGGCCCAGGCTGGCCCTGGGCGGGGCCGTCATCGCCTGTGCCATCGGACTCAACGCGCTCACCGGAGAACGCCCATGAATGCCTTCAAGCCCCCGCTGGCGCTGCGGGCCGAGACTCCGGCCGCCTGGGCCGAGGCGGCCATCGCCGATCCGGCCGCCCTGCTGTCGGATCACGCTCACAACGAGAAGAAGGCCGCTCTCAATGCGTTGAATCTCAGCCAGTCCTTCGCGGAAGTTCCGCGGGCTTCAGTGCTGCTGGCGCGACTGGCGGAGGAGGAGTTGAACCACTACCGCCGCGTGCTGGAGGCGCTGCAATCCTTCGGCTGGCTCCTGCGGCCCGATGGCGGCAACGCCTACGCGAAGGCGCTCCATAAACTGGCCACGAAAGGGCTGATGGACCGCCTGCTCATCAGTGCGCTCATCGAGGCCCGCAGCTGCGAACGGCTTTGGCTGCTGGAACGCGCGGGGGCTTCCCATCCCGAGCTAGGTTCTGCGGCCTGGCTGGCCTTTTTGCTCGAACTGGAGCGCTGCGAAGCGGGCCACGCCCTGGGCTACCGCAGCCTGGCAGAGGACCGCTTCGGCCTGGAGGCCACCGAGCGCCTGGATTGGTGGCTGGACCGGGAGGCCGAGGTGATCCGGTCGCTGCCCTGGCGGTCTGCGATCCACTGAGCCCAGTCATGGGCTTCGAAGGTCGTTTAACCCCCAGTAAAGCCAATCGTGGCATGCTGTAGGGACTTCCGAGGCAGCCTATGTCCACCGTTCCTGATCATGGTCTGAAAGAAATGGTGCCCGTTTTCGGCCCTGAGGCCCTGGGCGTTGGCAGCAACGGTAGCTTCCACGCGGCCCTCGAACGGCTCAGCGGGGAAGGGGACCTCAAGGCCCGCCTGCTGCTGTCCGCCCTCTCCCATTTTGCGGCCAAGGGGTACGACGGCGTGCAGGTGAAGGAGGTGGCCGAGGAAGCTGGCGTGTCGAAGCCGACCCTCTACTACCACTTCGGCAGCAAGGAAGGGCTCTTCCGCCAGCTTTGTCTGGTGTCGCTCTCCAGCATGGCTGTGCGCATCCACAGCATGGTCCAGCCTTTCCTGGCCACACCGGTCGAGGGCAAGGCGGCCATTGAGGTGGCCTGCCTCAAACTCTCCCGGGCCTACCTGGGCCTGCTGCTGGAAAGCCAGGAATTTACGGGATTCATTTTGCGTTCCATCGCGGTGCCATCGCCCGATTCCAGCTTCCGCGACCTCATGCCCCTGGTGGAAAAGGGCCTCAGTCCCCTGGGCCTCTTCATGCAACATGTGTTCGGCACCCCCCTGGAATTGGCCCGCAAGGAAGTGCTGCTCTACACCTCCCTGGTGGGTTCTCTCATCGAAGAGAAGCTCCGCGATCCCCAGTATTCCATCACCGAGGAGGAGATCGCCTGGGTCACCCGGCGCTGGCTCCACGGCGTTCTGGGCTAAAGTTAGGGATGGTCAAATCTGCCCCCGTTCAGGCCGTACTGCGTCCCCTGGACCTGGCCCAGCATCTCTTTGAAGTGGAACTGAGCTTCCCGGCAGAGGCTGTGGCCCAGGGTCCGGTGGTCGCCATGCCGGCCTGGACGCCGGGCTCGTACCTGGTTCGCGACTACGCCCGGTTCGTGGATCGGGTGCGCACCGTGGAGGGCCGGAAGGAACGACCCCTGGAGAAGCTCGACAAGCAGCGCTGGCAGCTTCCCGCGTCCAAAGGTGGGCTCACGCTCCGCTACCGGGTCTACGGCAACGAGCTGACGGTGCGCACCAACCACCTGGATGCCAGCCATGCGCAGATCATTCCGGCTGCCACCTTCCTCTATCTGGAAGACCAGCTCGATCGCCCCGTGACCGTGCGCTTCGAAGGCTTCCCGCCCGAGTGGAAGGTGGCCTCTGCGCTGCCCATGAAGCAGGGCGTCTATGTGGCCAAGGACGTGGACACGCTGGTGGATTCTCCCTTCGAACTGGGGGCCTTCCGGACCCGGCGTTTTAAGCAGGGCGGCACCACCTTCGAGCTGGCCTTCACAGGCGCCCACAACGGCGACGAAGGTCGCATCACCGAGGCCACGGAAAAGATCGTGGAGGCCGCGGGAGCCATCTTCGGCGGCTTCCCCTTCAAGCGCTATGTGTTCCTCTTTACCTTCACGCCCAAGCTGCGCGGTGGCTTGGAGCACAAGGACTGCACCAGCCTCATCTCCGACAGCCAGGCCTTCGATAAGCCCGAGGGTTACTACGCCCTTTACCAGCTGGTGGCCCATGAGTTCTTCCACGCGTGGAACGTGAAGCGCCTCCACGACACCGTGCTGGGGCCCTTCGACTACAGCCGCGAGAACCCCACGAAAATGCTCTGGTTCCACGAAGGGCTCACTTCCTACATGGAACACCTCATCGTCCTCCGCGCCGGCGTCGTGCCCTGGAGCCATACGTCGAAGGAGCTGGCCCGCTGCTGGAGCGAGCAGACCCAGCGCCCGGGCCGCCTGGAGCAAAGCCTGGAGGAATCCAGCTGGGATGCCTGGATCCGCCTCTACAAGGCCCACGAGTTCAGCCCCAACAGTTCGGTGAGCTACTACGACAAAGGCGAGATGGTGGCCTGGCTCATGGACGCGGCCATTCGCGAAGGCAGCCGGGGCAAGGCCGGCCTGGCGGAGCTCTTCAGCCTGCTGTGGACGCGTCATGGTGAGCGGGGGCTCGTGGATGCTGATGTGCGCCAGGCCTTCCAGGAACTCTCCGGCTTGGCCCCCGAGCCCTTCTGGAACGCCTACATCTCCGGCCGCGCCGAGCTGGAGGCGGAGCAGATCTCCCGCAGCTTCGGCCTGCACATGAAGGCCCAGGCGCCCTGGGAGGCACTCTCCCAGGAAGACCAGAAGGATGCCTCTGCCCTTCGCCGCGCCCGTGCATGGACTGGCCTCGTGCTGGCGGCCAACGGGCCCAGCATTCTGAACGTGATTCCCGGCAGCCCGGCTGCCCAGGCGGGTTTGAGTTTTGGCATGGAGATCCTGGCCGTGGAAGGATGGCGCACGCCCAACGCCACCGAAGTGAAGCAGGCCCTGGCCCAGGTGGGGCCTGGCGGCGAGGCCACCGTGCTGGCCGCAGATCGGGGTCGGGTGTTCGAAGTGACGGTGCCGGTGATCGACAGCCCCGAGCGCAGTCACCGGCTGGTGCCGGATCCCAAGGCCCTGGCTCGGCAGCGATCCGCTTTTGAGGCCTCCTTCGGGCAGCCCTGGCCCTCCGCACCCCTGAAGCGGGGCAGGCGCCGGTGAAGATCGCCGCCATCATCGCCGCCCATGACGAGGCGGACCACATCACGCCGGTCCTTGAAGGGCTGCAGGCCTTTGGTCTCCACCGGCTCCTGGTGGTGGACGATGGCTCCTCCGACGGCACGGGCCAGGTGGCCGCTGCGGCCGGGGCTGAGGTGCTGCGCCTGGAGCCGGGGCGGGGCGGGGGCAAGGGGCAGGCCATGCGGGCTGGCATCACCGCACTGAGGGCCGATGACTTCGACTTCTACCTGTTCCTGGATGCGGATGGCCAGCACGATCCGGCGGACTTGCAGCGCTTTTTGGATCACCTAACCGCCCATCCAGACGCGGATTTTCTCATCGGTTCGCGCTTCCAAGATCGGGCCAAGATTCCTGCCAAACGCTGGCGCACCAACGCGCTGGGAACCTGGACCCTGGGCCGCATCGCGGGGGTGACCTGGGAGGACAGCCAGAGCGGTTTCCGTCTCATCCGCAAGAAGGTTCTGGATCGCCTCGATCTGCGTTCCATGGGTTTTGCCATCGAAATGGAAATCGCTATGAAAGCTGCGGACTGGAAACTGCGCTGGGCGCACATTCCCATTCAGGCCATCTACAGGCCGGGGCCGCATCGGAGTCATTTTCGGGGCGTGATGGATACCTGGCTCATTGCTTGGGAGTCCCTGAAATGCTGAAGGCTGACGCGTGAAACCGGCAATAAACCCCCTCGATTGGGATCTCGGCAACGTGCCACCGGGCGTGGCCTGGGGGGGCGTGGACGAGGCGGGGCGGGGCGCCTGGGCGGGCCCAGTGGTGGCGGCCTGTGCGGTGCTGGATGCCGATACCGTGCACAAGTGGGCCCACGTGCTGCGCAGTGTGCGGGACAGCAAGCAGTTGAAGCCGGAACGCCGCGAAGTGCTGGCGGCCGAACTGAAGTCCATCCTGCCTGCCTACGCCATCGCCGAGGTCGATGTCATGGCCATCGACCGGGAGAACATTCTCGAGGCCACCCTGATGGCCATGCGACAGTCCGTGGCGAATCTGTCCATCCGTCCCCGCCTCCTCTTCATCGATGGCGATCGGGGGCCCAGGACGGGGCTGCCTGAGCGCCTGGTGGTGGATGGGGATGCCATCAGCTGTGCCATCGGTGCCGCCAGCATCCTGGCCAAGGCCCACCGCGATGCCCTCATGATCGAGATGGAAGAGATCCATCCAGGTTATGGTTTTGGCCAGCACAAGGGCTATGGCACGGCCCTGCACCGCGCGCGGATCGCCGAGCTGGGCGTGAGTCCCATCCACCGCATCAGCTACGCTCCGGTCATGGGATTGCAGCGGGTGGACGAGTCGCTGCGCGATGCCCTGCGCCACAGCCTGGATCTCTGTTCTTCGGTGGAAGAACTGCGGGCCTGGGTCGACCGGGAGCTGCGTCCCGCCTACGGCCGCTTGAAGCTGGTGTGGGTGGAGACCCTGCGGCGGCGCTACGCAGACCGTCTGGTTCAGCTGGCCGATGTGCAGGAACCGGCGGGGGAGGCTCCATGACGGACGTGGC
>JAYVRY010000242.1:0-3886 GCA_043775845.1 Acidobacteriota bacterium | reverse complement strand
GGAGGCTCCATGCGTGGGTACGCG
The DNA here is from genome assembly GCA_043775845.1 of Acidobacteriota bacterium. Taxonomy (GTDB): domain Bacteria; phylum Acidobacteriota; class Holophagae; order Holophagales; family Holophagaceae; genus Geothrix. Next base: position 3,862 of record JAYVRY010000242.1, on the reverse strand, counting down.
TCCATCCTGCTTCTGATCCTGGTAGCAGTGGCCCTGCCAATCATCATCTGGAATTTATCGTGGCTCCTGCGCCCTAGTTGGCCCAGCGCCGCGAAATATTCATCGTACGAGTGCGGCATCGTCGCCACCGGCGAGGCGCGGGAGAAGTTCTCCGTGCGCTACTACCTGGTGGCCGTGATGTTCCTCGTGTTCGACGTGGAAACGGTCTTTCTCATGCCCTGGGCCATCCAGATGAAGGAACTGGCCCTCTTCGGCGCGATCGAACTGGGCCTGTTCCTCTTCCTGCTGCTGTTCGGCTACGGCTACATCTGGTCCAAGGGAGCCCTCACATGGGAATGAGCACGAAGCAGGAGCGGAGTGCCACTTTGCGCAGCGAAGCCCCGCAGGGGTGCGGCACAGGAGGTGACGCATGACGATGAATCAGCCCACGGCTCTCGAGCAGATTTTGATCACCACCAAGGTCGAGAAGGTCATGAATTGGTCCCGCGCCACCAGCGTGTGGCCCGTGACGTTTGGTCTGGCCTGCTGCGCCATCGAGATGATGGCTGCTGGTGCCAGCCGCTTCGACTTCGACCGTTTCGGCGCCGGCATCTTCCGCGCCACGCCCCGCCAGGCCGACCTGATGATCATCGCGGGCACGGTCACCTACAAGATGGCTCCCATCATCAAGACCCTCTACGACCAGATGCCCGAGCCCAAGTGGGTGATCGCCATGGGCTCCTGCGCCACTGCGGGTGGTCCCTTCGATTCGTACCACACCATTCAGGGCGTGGACAAAATCATCCCGGTGGATGTGTTCATCCCCGGCTGCCCGCCCCGGCCTGAGTCGCTGATCTATGGGTTCATGAAGCTGCAGGACAAGATCATGACCAGCAGCCTGGCCGATCGGTACAAGGACATCTTCGAGGAGGTCGGCTGATGTCGGACGAAACCCTCCCCCAGACGCCGGAAGTGCCCGAAGTCCCAGCTGGGCCCTACGTCTACGACTACGCGGCCTCGCCCCAGCGGCAGATCGTCATGCCCAAGACCGTGCCCCTGCCCAGCCTGAAGACCTACCAGGCCGAAGTGGTCGCCGCCGCGGCCGCCGACGAGGCCAAGTGGGTGAAGATGCAGGCCGACTTCGAAGTGGCCAAGGCCAAGGCGGAAGCCGAGGGCAAGGATGCCCCCAAGCCTCCTGTCCGCCCCGTGCCCCGCAAGGATGACAACGATCTGAAGACCCCCTGGCCTGAGGCAGCTAAGGATGCGGACCTGCTCCGGCTCCAGGAGTTGTTGGGCGCCAAGGTCGAGGAGATCTACGAACAGGCCGGCGAACTGAACTGCCAGGTGGCCAAGGAATCGATTCTCGAAGTGCTCCAGCTTTGCCGTCAGGATGCGGGCCTGAACTACGAGATGCTGGCGGATCAGTCGGCCACTCATTATCCGGCCGCCAAGGATTTCGCCTTCAGCGTGGTCTACCACCTGACCAGCATCAGCCGTCGAAAGCGATTGCGCCTTAGGATCCTGGTGCCCGAAGGCTTCCAGCCCGAAAGCGCCTGCGCGGTCTACCCCAGCGCCAACTGGATGGAGCGCGAAATCTACGACATGCTGGGCATCCGTTTCGCGAATCATCCCGACATGACCCGCATCCTTTGCCCCGAGGATTGGGAAGGCTACCCGCTCCGCAAGGATTACCCGACCGTGGGATTAGGCCAGCGCGATATCTCCTTCCGCGAGGACCGCGGCGGCAGGCTTGAGCTCATCGCCATGCAAAAGGCCGGTCAGCTGGGCATCAACCTGAAGCAGCCCAAGGCGGAGTGATCCATGTTCAAGAATGAGGAAATGGAGATCAACCTGGGCCCGCAGCACCCGTCCACCCACGGTGTGCTCCGGGTCAAGCTGCGGCTCGATGGCGAAACCATCACTCACTGCCAACCCATCATCGGCTACCTGCACCGGGGCGTGGAAAAGATCTGCGAAAACCAGACCTTCTTCCAGGGTCAGGTCTGGACCGATCGCATGGACTATTGCTCCGCCGTGGCCAATAACCTGGGCTGGGCCGAGGCCAACGAAAAGCTGTTCGGCATCACGGTGCCCCGTCGCGCCCAGTACATCCGCACGCTGCTGAACGAGTTCAACCGCCTGGCTTCGCACCTGATCTGGCTGGCCACGCACGCGCTCGACATCGGGGCCATGACGGTCTTTCTCTACGCCTTCCGCGAGCGTGAAGACATCCTCGACATGAACGAGGCCTTCTGCGGCTCGCGCCTCACCACCACGGCCTTCCGCATCGGCGGCCTGCGTGAGGATCTGCCCCCGGGCTTCGAAAAGCTGGTCAAGAAGTTCCTGGCCAAGTTCGACACCTGCCTCGAGGAATACGAGAACCTACTCAGTGAGAACCGCATCTGGAAGAAGCGCACCGTGGGCGTGGCCAAGCTGGGCGCCGAGGATGCCATCGCCCTGGGCGTGACCGGCCCCGTGCTGCGCGCCGCGGGCGTGCCCTACGACATCCGCAAGGCCTTCCCCTACGCGGCCTACGCCGAGATGGACTTCGAAGTGCCCACCCGCACCGAGGCCGACACCTATGCCCGGTACCTGGTCCGCATGGCGGAAATGCGGCAGAGCGCCCGCATCATCCAGCAGTGCCTGGACGGCATGCCCGAAGGGCCCGTCATGGCCAAGCTGCCCAAGATCCTGAAGGCCGAAGTCAACGAGGTCTACCACGCCACCGAGTCCCCCAAGGGCGAGATCGGCTACTACCTCGTGGGCGAGAAGGGCAGCGGCAACCCCTACCGCTTCCACGTGCGGGCCCCAGGATTCATCAACCTCCAAGCCCTGCCCAAGATGGCTGAGGGTTCCCTGATCGCCGATATCGTGGCGGCCATCGGCACCCTGGACATCGTGCTGGGCGAGATCGACCGCTAGTCGACGAGGATTCCCCCCCATGCCGATTCCGACCCTCACCCAGTCCCTCGTGATCACCCTCATCCAGTGTCTGCTGGTGGTGATCTTCGTCTTCGTCGTCGTCCCCCTCACCGTGTTCGCCGAACGCAAGGTGCTGGGCTACCTCCAGCAGCGCCTGGGATCCACCCGCGTGGCCAGCGGCCATGTGGGCATCACCGGCTGGATGAACCGCGGCATGTGGAAGTGGGGCCGCGTGCCCGTGCTCTCCTACTGGCGCGGCATCCCCGGCCTGGTGGCCGACGTGCTCAAGCTCATCCTCAAAGAAGACATCATTCCGGCCAAGGCCGACAAGTTCGTGTTCTTCATCGCGCCGGCCCTCAGCATGGTGGCCGCCGTGGTGGTCTTCGCCGCTGTTTCCTTTGTGCCTGGTGTCTTCTTCACCTTCCCCAAGTGGTTCCCCTACTTGGGCGGGCTGCCGGTTTCCGGCGGCATCGCCGACATCAATGTGGGCCTGCTGTGGATCCTGGGCGTGGCCAGCGTGGGCGTCTACGGTATCGTCCTGGCCGGCTGGGCTTCCAACTCCAAATACCCATTGCTGGGCGGCCTGCGCAGCGCTGCCCAGATGGTCAGCTACGAAGTGCCCCTGGCCATCAGCTTGCTGGCGCCTGTGGTGCTGACCTCCAGCCTGAACTTCGGCGAGATGTCCGCCCGCATGGCCACGGGCCTGCCCATTTGGGGACTGGTGCCCCAGATCCTCGGCTTTCTCATCTATCTCACCTGCGGCTTCGCCGAGACCAACCGCCTCCCCTTCGACATGCCTGAAGCGGAAAACGAGCTGGTGGCGGGCTTCCACACTGAATACTCGGGCATGAAGTTCGGGTTTTTCTACCTGGCCGAGTACATCAACATGACCGTGGTGGCGGCCCTGGCGTCCGGGTTTTTCCTGGGCGGCCCCTGGCTCCTGCCCTTCGGCCTGCAAGGC
>JAYVRY010000241.1:0-13925 GCA_043775845.1 Acidobacteriota bacterium | reverse complement strand
CACGGGGCGGATCCGTCGGCTCTTGAAGGACGGCAGAGCCGCCCCGTGAGTGGCCAGCCACGCCACGCGCGGCTGGGGGCCAGAGGCCCAGGCGGCCTGCATCCGCTCTATTCGCGCCCATTCGCGGCATTCGCGGTTCCATTTTTTCGCGAAACGGTGGCTGAAACAGGCCGACAATCAGGCAATGGCATATAAAGATCCTCTTCACCTTCGAATTGGTAGACTAGATCTGACTCCTTTCCGCTGGCACCTGCGGTTCTTCCGCCCAGAAAAGCTGGTTCGCTTCACACGAAGGTCCACTAGATGTCTCGATTGAAAAGGCTGGTGCTCTGGAAATCCGTGCTCCTGACGACACTATGCAGTGTGGCGCTTCTCGGCCTTTGGTGGTGGGGCCTTGTTCATACCGTGGTCACCCAGGGGCGCACCAGGGCCCAGCAGTCCCTGAATCAGATGCAGCAGACCCTCACCCTTGAATTCAGCAGAGCCGAACAGACCGGCCTCGCCTTCGGTTCCTGGTGGAGCCGGGAGGGCGGCGCCCTGGACAGTCCGGAAAGCCTCCAGAAGGTGATCCCCTTTCTGGAGAACGGAGCAATCATCACCAACCTGCTCCTCAGTCGAGTGGATGGCGATTCCGCCTGCGTGGTGCGCAGGGAGGGGCAATGGAATCTGGTCCTCTATAGAGGTGGCCGCAACCCCAAGCGATACTTGGTGCAGGATGGACAGTGGGTGCCAAACCCCCTCTCCATTGATGACCAGGCTACCTACGACGCCAGAGAGCGCCACTGGTACCGGTTCGGAGCCGCCCAAACGAAGGCCAGTTGGACCCTGGAAGCCTATCCCTACTACGCGTCCCCTGTCGCGGGTTTCACCTTCGCCGTACCCATCCGCAGCCCCCAAGGTGCTTTAGAAGGTGTCATTGGCGTCGATGTTTCCCTGGGAGAACTGTCACAGCTGCTGTGGGCGCACCAACCCACACCCGAAACCCGCGTGATCGTGACTGATCGCTCCGGAAGGCTGTTAGTGCCACCCCAAATCCCGGCCATGCCACAGTCCTCCAACGGCTTCGCCTACCAGTTGAGACCCCTGCCACCGGGCCTCCTCCATGGCCTCCTCCATGGCCAAATCACCGAGCCGGCCGGGGAGCTTCCACCACTGATCGATCCAGCCAAATCCTATGTGAGCTGCACCGGGGCCTTCTCATCCCAAGGTAGGCCCTCCATGGAACTCCATATCGCCATTCCGAAAGACGACCTTTTCCCAGGGCAGCGTTGGTACGCCGCGTTCACCTTGGTCCTCGCCCTGTTGGCCGTGGTTGGCGTGGCCTGGACCCTGTTTGACCTGCACAAGCGGGTGATGCGGCCCATGCGCCAGCTCGCCGAGGGGCTGGATCAGCCAGCGGGCCAGGTCGCTGAGTCCATGGATTTCAATTCAGACATCTGGGAGCTGCAGCGGGTGGGCGAAAAGCTGCAACTGGCGGGTCGGACTGATCAACAGATGAGGCTCCTGATGCACCGGGTGGAGCACAGCCAGCGGGTGGATTCCATCGGAGCCATGGCCCCTGGCATCGTCCATGACGTCACCAACCAGCTGACCATGGTGCTGGGTCAGATCAGCATCTGCCGCACCATCCTCGATGCCCACCCCGAACTCCAGCCGTATCTCCACGCCGCCGAAGGCGCAACGGTCAAATGCGCCGAAGTCCTGCGCGCCCTCATGGATTACAGCCGACCCAATCAGGATCAGCGGGAGCTGCTGAGCCTGAATCTCGTCGTGGAAGGCGCTGTCTCCCTCCTGCGCCAGGTACTCGGTTCATCCATCCAGGTCGAACTGGACCTCGGTCGGGACCTTCCCACGCTGTACGGGGAACCCATCAAGCTCCAGCAGGTGCTGGTGAACCTGGGCCTGAATGCCCGAGATGCCATGCCTGAGGGAGGGCATCTTCTGTTTCGCACCTATCCTCAAAAGAACAGCCTCTGCCTGGAAGTGAGCGACACCGGCAGTGGCATGAGCGAGGAGGTGCGCCAGCGGCTGTTCGAGCCCTTCTTCACCACGAAGGATCCCGACAAAGGCACTGGCCTGGGGTTGGCCATGGTCGCCAATATCATCTCGGCCCACGGGGGTCGGATTGTGGTCACCTCCGAGCCCGGCCAGGGGACCTGCTTCCAGATCACCTTCCCCCCGTCCCTTCGGAAACGGGGGGAGCAGGTGATGGATCCGGATTCATTTCTGGGCTAGCGGGATCAACGCTTCGGATAGGCCGGAATCGGCGGGAGGCTGGGCGTCGGATTCTCCTTGAGCTGCTTCAGCAGGGTCTCGATGCCGACTTCGAGTTGGCGGTCGTGGCCCTGCATGAGGCTGGCGGGATCGTTCTCCACGGTAAGATCGGGCTCGGCGCCGTGGTTCTCCACCCACCACTGCCCTTCCTTGCCGTAGAAGGCGTTGTTGCTCTGCTCCACTCGGCCGCCATCCAGTGTGAACTGGGTGTTGATGATGCCCACCAGGCCACCCCAGCTGGGCTTGCCCACGATGGTGCCCAGGTTGCGGGCCTTCACATGGGACAGGAAGGCCTCGCCGTCGCTGCCGTTCTGCTCGTTGGTGAGGAACACATAGCGCCCATCAGAGGCGGTGCCGGGATAACGGAAAGGCCCCATGCCGCGCAGCACGTTGTACCCCACCTGCTTGCGTTCCAGCTTGTCGATCATGAAATACTCGGTCCAGCCGCCGCCATTGCCGCGCACATCGATGACGATGCCCTTCTTGTAGCGGAAGGCGCGCCAGTACTTGTCGAACTGGCCGATGTTCTGATCGCCCATGGCCGTGATGTGCATGTAGCCCAACTGGCCGTTGGAGGCCTTGTCCACGGCGGCGATGTTGCCCGCGATCCAATGCTCGTAGCGCAGGTCCCAGTCGTTGGCGATGGGTTCCACTTCGATGGTGTGGGCACCGTCCAGGGTGGGCTTCGCGTTCACCGTGAGCTTCACCTTCTGGCCCTTGATCACTTGAAGCCGAGCCTGGATGGCCTCGGGCGCCTTCAGAGGTTTGCCGTCGATGGCCAGGAGAAACTCACCGGCCTGCACCTTGGGCGCAGGATCGGCCAGGGGCGCCTTAAGTTCCCGGGCGTAGGCCGTGGGTCCATAAACTGTGGCGAATTTGTAGAAACCGTTCTCGATCGTGAAGTCGGCGCCGAGGTAGCCCGCATAGACCGGGTTCGGCGTGGGCCGGCCCGGGCCAGCATCCCCGCCGCTCACGTAGGTGTGGCTGGCGCTCAGTTCGCCCACCATCTGGCTCAGCAGCCAGTTCAGCTCCTGGCGGGTATTCAGCTCGGGCAGCAGAGCGCGGAACTTGGCGCCGATGGCGTTCCAGTCGCTGCCGTTCATGTTCACGTCGTAGAAAAAGTCCCGGTACCAGCGCCAGGTGTCCTCGAAGATCTGCTTCCATTCTTCGCGAGGCGCCGCAGTCATGATCATGCGTTCCAGATCCAGCTTCTCGGGCAGGGCCTTGGACGTGAACACAGCAGCGGCCTCCCCGGTGTGGAAGTTGGCGCCCTTGCGGATCAGCAGCCGCTTGCCTTCGGCATCGAAGCTCCAGTCGCTGACGGCATCGTTCAGCACGGCCTCCTTGTCCTTCTTGGCGGCGGGATCATAGAGGTGCAGCTTCCACTTGTCGGCGCCGCGAGGGCCGTAGAGTTCCTCCACCACGCTGTCATCCCAGCCGCTCTCGACCTCGTTCCATCCCACCAGGCCCTTGCCCGCCTTGAGATGGAACAGGTTGCCGGGCTTCACGGGCAGGGGAGCGATGCGTTCCGCCAGCCCCGCCACATCGATGCGGAACGATGCGCTTGAAGAAGAAGCCTTCTCCTCGCCAGCCCGCAACTTCACGGCCATGACCTGCACGGGCGTGGACTGGATGTGGTTGTCCTGGCTGGGATCGAGCTTCGTGTGGAAATTGCTGTAGCTGAGGAAATACAGGGTGCTGCCATCCAAATCGAAGGTGGGATTCAGGCAGTCGTAGAAGCCATCCGTGAGCGTGACCTTTTGTTTCGTCGCCAGGTTGAAGAGGTGGACGCGGCTGTTGCGGCTGGGCTCCACCAGGCTGTAGGCCACCCACTGGGAATCCGGCCCCCAGGAGTAGTCGCTCACTTCCCAGGTGAACTGGTCGTTCTTCAGCTCGTGGGATTCATCGATCTTGGTGAGCTTCTTCGTGGCCACGTCCATAACGTAAAGCGCGAAACGCTTGTCGCCGAACAGCACCTTGGTGCCGTCCGGACTCCACTCCAAGTGGTAGAGCGCGGTCTTCAAGCCCGTGGGGATGCGCTCGGGGGCGCCATCCACGGCCTGCACGTACAGATCGTAGTCACCACTGGCATCGCTGAAATAGGCCACGCGCTTGCCATCGGGCGAAAGGCGCGGCATGCGTTCCCGCACACCTGGCGTCTTCGTGAGGTTCTGGGCGGGCTGGGTGGCGTCCGTGGGCACGAGGAACACTTCGCCGCGGGCTTCGAACACGGCTGTATTCCCCGTGAGGCTCATGGACTGGATCCAGTCCTTGGGGTTCACGGGGCGGGGCGCGGCCTTCCACCCATCGCTGCTGGTGGTAAGGGGCACCGGACGCACGGCCTTGGTGGTGAGATCCAGAGCCAATAGGCTGCCCGCCTGCACAAAGACCACCGTGCGGCCATCGGTGCTGGGCTGTTGGGCGTCGAAATCCTTCAGGTCCGTCAGGGGCTCTACCACCTTGCTGATGGGATCCACTGCGTAGAGGTTGGTGATGCCATTGCTCCCGCGATCTGATTCAAAGATCACCCTGCCCTGGGCCCAGATGGGCGCGCCATTGCGGCCCACATAGTCCGTGAGCTTATCGAAGCGGCCGCTCTTCAGATCGGCCAGCCAAAGATCCTGATGGTCGCCGCCCTTGTAGCGCTTCCAGTAGTACTCCACCTTGCCCTTGGCGTTGTAGGCCAGGCGCTGGCCATCCGGCGACAGCGTGCCCTGCGTGCCCCGGGGCACGGGCAGAACCTCGGGCTGGTGCCCATCCAGATCCACTGTAAAGAAGCGCTCGAAGGCCCGGCGGTCATGGCCGCCCACAGTCTTGTAGAGCACCTTCTTGCCATCCGGGGTCCACCCCTGCACCGTGGCGCCGCCGGCCCAGGTGAGCCGCTTGGGAACGCCCCCCTCTGCGGGCATCACGTAGACCTGGGTGCCGCCGTCGTACTGGCCGCTGAAGGCGATCCACTTGCCATCGGGGCTGAAGCGGGCCGCGGTTTCTAGGCCTGGATGGGTGGTGAGCCGCCGCGCCGGACCGCCCTTGAGCGAGCCCAGCCAAAGGTCATCCTCCCAGGTGAACACCAGCCGGTCGCCATTCACATCCGGCGAACTGACGAAGCGCGGGGCGCGTTCCTGGGCCACCAGGGCGCAGGTGACAAGAAGCACGGCGGAAGCACGGACGCTCAGCATCAAAGACTCCAGGAACGGGTTCAAGCACTATACATCGTTTAACGATGATGCAATACACACCCGAGGCTGAAGTTCCACCGCCACCGAAAAGTCAGAGCTTGAACCCCTTCACCACGTTCCGGAGGCCATCGGCCACATGGGCCAGCTCCTCCGAGGTGCGGGTGATCTCCTCCACGGTGGCGGCCAGTTCATGGGTGGCGGCCGCGTTCTGAGCCAACCGGCCGTTGGTCTGGTCCATGAGCTGCCCCACCTTCCCACTGGTGCCGGCCTGGGATTGGCTCAGGTGGCCCACATCCTGGATACCGGCCGCCACCTGGGTGATGCGATCCCGGATGGACTCCAGGTGCTCCAGGGTGATTTTGACGCTGCCTGCGCCTTCCTTCACGGCATCCTGGGTGCGCTGGATCAGCTGTTCGATCTCCTGGGCCGAGGATCGGCTCCGCTCGGCCAGCTTGCGCACCTCCTCAGCCACCACGGCGAAGCCCTTGCCCATGCTGCCTGCCTTGGCCGCCTCGATGGCCGCGTTGAGGCTCAGGAGGTTGGTTTGCCGGGCGATGTCCTGAATCACGCCCACGGCCCGCACGATCTGGCCCGTGGCCTGCTCGATCTCGGTCATGCCCTCGGCGGTATGCTGGCCGGCGCCGGCGCTGCGATCGGTATCGAGCACGGCGGTCTGGGCGGCCTCGCCCGTATTTCGGATCTGCCCACCCATGGCGCCCACATTCTCCTGAAGCGATTGCATGGCGTGGACCACCTGTTCGCCGGAGCGTTTCAGATCCTCGCTCACCTGGGCGATCTCCTGGACGGCCCGGGCCATCTCGCGGGAGGATGCCGCCAGCTCAGTGCTGCCCGAGGCCACCCGCTCGGCAAAGCCCGACACCTCCAACACCGTGGCGCGGATTCCCTGGTTGTAGCCATTGAAGGCCAGGGCCGCCTGGGCGATCTCATCCTGGCTGGTGACCTCCAGCTGGCGCCCCAGGTCGCTCTGCCGCAGGCCTTCCACCAGGTTGAGGAGTGGCTTCACGATGGCCTTGGCAACTCGGATGGATGCGAAGAACACCAGGACGGCGATCAAAAGGGAGGCGGCGATGATGCCCGCAGAGAAGGCCCGAAACTCGCGCTGAGCGTCATCAAGGTAGGCCCCGGCCCCCAGGATCCACCCCCAGGGTTCGTACTTCTTCACGAAGGTGACCTTGGGATAGAGCCCACGGGCACCTGATTTGGTGAACTCGTACTCCCAGAAACCACCTCCCGGGGTCTGGCCCACCCGGTCAAGATCCCGGAACAGCTTGGCCAGCACGGGTTCCATGCTGTCCGTGGGCTTGCCCACCAGGTCGGCTCGGGGATGGGAGACCACGATGGGTCCGGGCCCCTGCATGTAGAGGTAATTCTTTCCTTCGAAATGGAGGCTGTTGATGAGGGTCTTGGCCTTCTCCTGGGCCTCCGCCTCGCTCATGCGACCCGCCTTGGCCTCTTTGTCCAGGGTCTCCAGGATGCCCATGCCCGTCTCGACCACGTATCGCACGCCCTCCTTCTTGGCGGCGATATAGGCCTCCTGCATCTTGGGCAGCAGGTAGAAGAAGACCAGGAGCAGGAAGAGGCCCACGGGCAGCAAGGCCAGCAGGAGGATCTTCCCCGATAGGTTGCGGAAGTAGGTCCGAAGGAAAGCCATGACGAACCTCCAGAGCAGCAGGATTCCGGTCGACGGCAGGCTGGTTGCATACTCTCTCGGTCAAAACACCCGATGGGATGAATTCCATGCCCTCAAGGTGCCTGCAAGTCGTGATCAGGCCCCTGGACGGAGGGCCATGCCTTGTGCCTGACGCCCTCCGATGCTAGTTTGGCTTTTCTGAAAAGCCGCCATGACACCTTCCGCCCACGCCAACATGCCCGCCACCATCGCGATTATTGGGTCGCGCGGAGGGGCATAGACCGGAAGCGATTCCTGTATCCCCCCCCCCCCCCGTACCGCAAGGTCGGGGGGTTCTTCTTTATGCGGAGCTACCCTTGAACCCAGCAGATGTTCCTTCTCGCGATCTCCTCGAGCGGATCCTCACGGCCCTGGTCTATGACGTGGCCATCGAATCGCCCCTGGAGGCGGCACCCCGGCTGTCTGGCCGATTGGGCAGCCCCGTCTGGCTGAAGCGCGAGGACCTGCAGCCCGTCTTCTCCTTCAAGCTCCGGGGCGCCTACAACAAGCTGGCCCAGCTGGACCCGGCCCAACGGGATCGCGGTGTCATCGCGGCCTCGGCGGGCAATCACGCCCAGGGCGTGGCCCTGGCAGCCAACAAGCTGGGCTGCGACGCAGTGATCGTCATGCCCGTCACCACCCCGCGCATCAAGGTGGACGCTGTGCGCATCCGCGGCGCTCGCGTGGTGCTTCACGGCGATTCCTTCGAGGAGGCATACGCCCATTCCCAGGCCCTGGCTGCAGCCGAAGGACGCGTCTACATCCATCCCTACGACGATCTGGATGTCATCGCAGGCCAGGGCACCATCGGGCTGGAGTTGCTACGCCAGATGCCCCGGGGCATGCAGGCGGTCTTCGTGCCCGTGGGCGGCGGCGGCCTCATCGCGGGCATCGCCGCCTACCTCAAACGCCTGCAGCCTGGCATCCGCATCATCGGCGTGGAACCGGTGGACGCGGACGCCATGGCCCAGTCCCTGGCCGCTGGCCAGCGAGTGCGCCTGGAGCGGGTGGGCCTCTTCGCCGATGGCGTGGCCGTGAGCCAGGTGGGCGCGCTGACCTTCCAACTGTGCCAACAGCACGTGGACGAGATCGTGCGCGTGAACACGGATGAGATCTGCGCAGCCATCAAGGATGTCTTCGAGGAGACGCGCTCCGTGTTGGAACCCGCCGGAGCCTTGTCCGTCGCAGGTCTCAAGGCCTGGGCGGCCCGGGAAGGCGTGACTGCGGCATCGGGCAACCTCGTGGCCATCCTTTCGGGCGCCAATGCGAACTTCGACCGGCTGCGCTTCGTGGCCGAGCGGGCCGAATTGGGCGAACGGCGCGAAGCCATCCTGGCGGTCACCATCCCCGAGCGGCCCGGCAGCTTCAAGGCCTTCTGCGAACTCATCGGTAACCGCGCCATCACCGAGTTCAACTACCGCCTGGCCGACCCCGACCGGGCCCACATCTTCGTGGGCCTGCAGATGGCCGACCGTTTCGAAGTGGAGCCGCTGCTCGCCCGGCTGCGCGCCGAAGGCCTGGAAGCCCAGGACCTCAGCGAGAACGAAATGGCCAAGCTCCATGTGCGCCACCTCGTGGGTGGCCGGGCCCCTGCGGTGAAGAATGAGCGGATCTACCGCTTCGAATTCCCCGAGCGCCCCGGCGCCCTGTTGCGCTTTCTCGAACGCATGAGCCGCGGCTGGAACATCTCCCTCTTCCACTACCGCAACCACGGCGCGGACTATGGCCGCGTGCTGGCCGGCATCCAGGTGCCCCCAGAGGAGCAGGCCGACTTCCAGGCCTTCCTGGAGGGCCTGGGTTACGCCTTCGTGGATGAAGGCGAGAACCCTGCGTACCGGCTATTCCTGGGTTAAGGGATGGGTCCGAATCGTGCGGGAGGTTGAGGCTAAACCCTAGCTTAGGGCCCGGGAACCTCGCGACTACACCACGTCCACAAAGCGGTAGGCTTCGAGGTATTCCTCGCCATTGCAGCCGTAGTAGACAACGGTGCGCGCGGCGAAATCGACCTCGTAACGGACCACCCCCGCACACCAGGCCGCATCCAGAAACTCGAAGAAGGAGCTCAGGCCCGCCTGATCGGTTCGCAGGGCCGTGATAAGAGCTTCCCGGTCGAATGGCGGGACATCTGCAGTGCCTGTCAGCAAGGGTTTACCCTGGATGACAACCGGACCGTCTTGGGTGAGGAAGAGGCTCTGGCAGGCGGGCAGGAACCAGAGGTTTCGTGTCACTCCGCCGCGGCGGAGGGTTTCCGCCAGGAAGGGAAAGCCTCCAGCTTTGGGTCGACCCATTTCAGCCCGTTCCAAGACTGCCTGAAGGTTTTCAATCGCCTTGCTCATGGTCTTCCTCCTTCCATAGGAAATGGAGCGGGGCGTTGGGTCAGTCCGTGAAGGGCCTAACGGAAAGAGCTAACCCACCACGCCTATACCGAGACGATGAACGAAGCCGAGATAGCTAGAAGTTGAGAGAGAGCGGAAGGCAATGCAGGCGGGGTCCGACTTGAGCCCAGGGTTAGCCAACGCAGCGATGCGATGAATTAGAAGCCTGTAATCAGCAGATCAATCGCAGCAAGCATTTCGGGGCGAACCTCGGGCAGGTGACCCGCGACGGGGCCAAGGTGGCGTTTGCTGACACCGGCCAGTTCAGGGACCATGGCAACCAACGACTTACTTTGGAAAGTAATGACTGGTGTAAGACGTGAAATTGGGTGAGTCTTCGCCGTCGATTTTAGGTACAGAGGGACAACCACCCGAGTATCAAGGGGTGAAAGGAGTTCGCTTTGGACATCGAGAAGGAAGGGAATTGCCCTCTGGGATTTGGGATCAGAGTTGGCGTAGACGGTGAAAGAGGCCATCAGAAGTTCCTCAGGCCATCACTGAAAACTCCTTGGGATTCAACGCGCTTGTTGTATGCCTGAATGGCCTCAGCGTTTTCTGAGAGCCAAACTTCCGAAAGGCGCGTGCGAACGGCCTTGGCGATTGCTTCTTCGGCGAGACCTGAAAGATTCAGGCCAAGGTCTTTACTTACCTTCAGCAAGTCCCCGTTGAGGGAAAGGTTGACTGGCTTCTTGGGAGCGTCGGTTTTGTAATAGGCCTGCATAATGCACCTCTTTGATACGCATTAAGTATGCGCATAAAGAGACGCCTGTCAAGTTGGCTAACTTTGTATTAGTCAGTGATGAACAGCGACGAACGGTGATGAAAGCCACTGTCCCATCACTGTCCATCACCGTCCATCACTGGTTCCTCATCTTTTCTCTCTGGTTCCAACCAGTCTTAGAATAGCTTTCCCACCAGCGCCGCCAGGGCAGTTTCGGTGCGCAGGATGCGCGGCCCCAAGTCCAGGGGTTTCAGCCCGGCCGACCGCAGGCTCTGCACCTCGGCTTCGATCCAGCCGCCCTCGGGACCGATGGCCAGTGTGATGGGCGCCGCCATCACTTCGGGAGTCGCTCCGCCATCTCCGGGATGAGCCAACAGTCCCGTGCCACCGGCCACCAGACCCGGCAGTTCGTTTTCCACGAAGGGCCGGAAGAGCCGCGCCAGCTGGAGCTCGGGCAGCACCGTGTCCTTGGCCTGCTCCAGTCCCAGGATCAGCTGCTCGCGCAAGCTCTCGGGCTTCATCTTGGGACTGGCCCAGTAGGCCTTTTCCACCTTCCAGGCATTCACCAGCACGATGCGGGCCACCCCCAGGCTGGCAGCCGCAGCTACCACGCGGTTCAGCACCTTGGGTCGGGGCACGGCGATGACGAGGGTCAGCGGAAGCTTCGGCGGTGGTTCCTGGTCCAATGTGAAGTCCAATTCCAGGGCCTTGTCATCCAGACGCAGCACCCTGCCCTTTCCCATCAATCCACCCATCAACCCTACCGTTAGATCGTCGCCCACCTTGGCCCGGTGCACCTCGCGCACATGCTGGAGACGGCGTCCCGTCAAGCGCGCGCGATCCGGCCCAACCAGATCTTCAGGATGGAGCAGCACCAGGTTCAAGGCAGCTCCATGGCCAGGATCACGTCACGATCGCTCCGTCGACCGAGTTTGAACAGGTGGTCGCCCACTTCCTTGAACCCGAAGCGGGCGTAAAAGGCCAGGGCCTTGTGGTTGTACTCCCACACGCCCAGCCAGATCAGATCGGCGCCCCAGGCTCGCGCAGCCCCCAGGGCGGCCTGCATCAACGCGGCGCCGTGGCCGCCACCATGATGGGTGCGCAGCACATAGATGCGCTGCAGCTCGACCGGGCGCTCCTGCCGTATGCAGGGTTCCCGGTGGCCCAGCCGCAATTGGGCGTAGCCCGCAGGCACGCCATCAATTTCCAGCACCAACGCCGGTCTGGAAGGATCTGCCAGTTCGGTGCGCTGCTTGGCCTCGCCGTAGGTGTTCGCCAGAAAGGCAGCCAGATCCCGGGCCGAACAATGCGGCTCGAAGGTCTCCCGAAAGGTGCGCGCACCAAGATTCTCCAGAAGCGCGGCATCTTCCAGGACAGCGGGGCGAATGACGACGGCCATGAATTCTACTTCTGCTTCGGTACGGTTTTCGTGGCCGGTTGGGTTGTGGCTTTTGATGTCGGTTTGGTCTTGGTCTTGGTCTTGGCCTTGGTCTTGGTCTTGGTCTTGGCCTTGGTCTTGGTCTTGGCCCTGGCCGCCACAGCAATGGCCTTGGCCATCCACACCGCCAGCTCGTCGGGATCCTCCAGCACCTCCTCCGGCAGCTGGTAATACTGCATGGGTTTGTCGGGATCGCCGAAGGGCAGGAAGGGCCCCATGCCCGCCGCCACGAAGTCCGGGCGGTTGCTGTTGTCCACCTTGAAGTAGAGGGTTTCCTCGTCCACCAGGGCGAAGGCGCGGCCCTCCGCAAAGATGCAGAGGCCGCCAAACATGGCCCGGGTTGTCACGGGGCGGATCTGCCCCAATTGTTCGAGGAGGTATGTGCGGAAGCTCACTGAGACGGCCATGCCGACCATGCTACCTTCCCTGAAGCCGGGCTGTCCCGGCGTCTTTTGATGGGTACCAGCCATGCGGATCAATAACCTCGACGAACTCCTCCGTGCCGTGCAGAACCGCCCCCGCAAGCGCCTGGTGGTGGCCTGGGCCAACGACGCCCACACTCTGGAAGCGGTGAACGCCGCCGTGGAAGCGGGCCTGGTGGAAGCCATTCTCGTGGGCGATGAGCCCACCATCGCGAAGGTGCTGCAGGAGCTCGGCCTGCCCAAGGAACGCTTCCGCATCGTCCACACCCCCACGGATACCGAAGCCGCCACCAAGGCCGTGGGCATGATCCGCTCGGGTGATGCGGATCTGCTCATGAAGGGCCTGCTCAGCACGGACAAGTACATGCGGGCCATCCTCAACAAGGAACAGGGCCTGCTTGATCCCGGTGCCATCCTCAGCCACGTCACGGTCATGGAGCATCCGGGCCATTCCAAGCTCATCATCGCGGGCGATGTGGCCGTGATCCCTGAGCCGGAGTTCAAGGAGAAGGTGGCCATCCTGAACTACCTGGTGAAGACCGCCAAGGCGCTGGGCATCGAAACGCCCAAGGTGGCCGTGCTTTCGGCCTCGGAGCAGGTGCTGCCCAAGATGAGTTCCAGTGTCGACGCCGCCATGCTCTCGAAGATGGCCGACCGCGGTCAGATCAAGGGCGCCCTGGTGGATGGCCCCTTGGCGTTGGATGGCGCGCTGGATCCCGAATCCGCGCAGATCAAGGGCCTGGGCGGCCCCGTGGCCGGTGACGCCGACTGCCTGCTCTTCCCCAACATCGAAGCAGGCAACGTGTTCTACAAGGCCGGCACCAAGCTGGGTGGCGCCGAGATCGCGGCCCTCGTGATGGGCGCCCGCGTGCCGTGCGTGCTCAGCAGCCGCGGCGACAGCGCCAAGACCAAGCTGAGCTCCATCGCCCTGGCGGCGTTGCTGGCTTAGAGAGTGCTGGTCGCGGAAGACGCGGAATCTCACCGAAGACGCTGAAGAAGAGAAAAGAAGAAAAGGCCCCTATTCCAGGGGCCTTTCTGTGTTTTTCGCGCATCTTCCGTGCCTTCCGCGACCAGCTTTTGAGGTTCAAACCGACAGGTAGTCCTTCGCCACTTCGCGACCCGCCAGCACGCGCAAGGCGCCCTTGGCGAGGGCGGCCATCTCGTTTTCGCCGGGGTAGACCTTCACACCGCAGCCTAGAGAAATGGTGTAGCGGCTCAGTTCCGCCACCAGTTTCTTGGAACGGGCCATGCCGCCGGTGAGCAGGATGGCGTCGATGGCCTCGCCTTCAAAGGCGGGTGCCAGCGCCGTGATGTTCTTGGCGATCTGGTAGGTCATGGCCTCGTAGACCAGCTTCGCCTCGGCGTCGCCTTCCTCCACACGCCGTTCCACTTCCCGCATGTCGGCGGTGCCCAGCAGGTCGATGAGACCCCCGCGGCCCTTGTTCAGAAGCTTCAGTTCAGCCTTGGTGTACTTGCCGGAGAAGCAGAGGTCGATGAGCTGGCCGGGCGGCAGGCTGCCGGAACGCTGGGGGGAGAAGGGGCCTTCTCCATCCAGGCCGTTGTTCACGTCCAGGTAGCGGCCCTTGCGGTGGGCGCCCACGGTGATGCCGCCGCCCATGTGGGCCACGATGACATTGATGCGTTCGTAAAAAGTTTCGTGCTCCTCGGCGTAGCGGCGGGCCGTGGCGATCTGGTTCAGGGCGTGGCTCACCACGCGGCGGGGCAGTTCCTTCACGCCCGTGACTTTCACCTTGGGATCGACTTCATCCACCACCACCGGATCCACGATGAAGGCGGGCTTGGGGGTGCCAGCCACCAGCTCGGCG
>JAYVRY010000240.1:0-3917 GCA_043775845.1 Acidobacteriota bacterium | reverse complement strand
GCGCCCTCGAAGCCATCCTCCAGGAAACACCCCTACAATGATCCCCACCGCCACCCAGCGGACACCCGCCCCCTACCGGACACCTGCCCTTATTTGATAAGGGCTAAAGACAAATTTGTTTGGACAGTAAAAAGCAACACGATGTCCCGATATTTCCTGTCCGATCTCTCTGGCTGAATTCAACAGCCATCCCCACCCCTCGTGCCTGGATGGGAGGTGGCGGTCGCATCAGCCAGCAGTGGCTGCCAATGGGCGGCTTCAACCGAAGATAGATCCCGAGGCTGCGTCCGAGGCGCTGCCGGAATCCCCCAGGAGGGAGAAGAGGGAATCCTGGTTCGACTGGCCGTTCAGCAGTTTCAGGAGGGAGGCGGGGTTGGATTGGTTGCTCTGCCCGTTCATGAGGGCCGTCAGCAGGGTTGACCGCGAATCAGAACTTCCGCCCGGACCGTAGGTCGTAGCGTCACCCTGAAGCCGGCTCAGCACACTGGCGAGGCTCTGGGGGTTCTGCTTGAAGTAGGCTTTCAGCTGCGCGAGATCCCCCGTGGTGTCCTTCTGCCCGGAGAGAAGGTCGGTCAGGGCCTTGGTTACGGCATCGGGCACCTTGGCCAGTTGCTGGGCAGCTGGCGAGACGGTCAACAGATCTCCTGTCGCTGCCGCCGACAAGCTTGTGTCCTGGGAGCTGGTGCCCAAGGCATTCAGCTGCTGAAGCAACAAGTTGCCCAGGCTTTGGCTCTGGGAGGCGGTGGTACCAACGGACGCTATGCTCATCGAAACTCCTGGGCAGCCTTTGCAGGCCAGGGCCATGGCAGCAAAAGTCCCGCCAACCGGAAAGCCGCTGGTCGAGCCCGCCCTGGTCCGGTTCCATTCGGCTTCTCCATCTCTGTTCCCTTGCTGCGTTAAGCTTTTCCCCATGTCCACCCAGCCCCACATCCGTTCCTGCCGGGTCACACCGTGGAGGTGACACGCTTCCTCGGCACCCACCGATATGCCTGGCTCCAGGAGCTGGGACGCGGGGACGGCTGTTCGTGGCACATCATCCGGCGGGAACTGGATGGGGCCCGCTTCCTGGCGCAAACCTGGTCACCGCGACCCACCGATCGGGAACTGGACCACATCCGCGATACGTTTCTCTCCCGGTTCCTGGATGCCACGGCCCTGGATCCCGTGGTCTGCCACATCGGCTTTGACGAGGAGCAGGCCTGGTACCTGCAGGCCATCCAGGGCGCCCCCCTCTCCCGGCTCTGGGCCGCCTGGGGCGAACCCCAACGGGAGGCGTTGCTGAAGCACCTGGCGACCCGCCTGGAGGAGGATCCCCACCCTCGCTTCCTCCATCCCGAAGGCATCACCTTCCGGCCCGGGCTCATCCAGATCCCACGCGTCATCGGCCCTTCCCCCTGGGGGCTGGGGGCCGTGCCGGATTTCCTGCCCCACACGACGCCCATTCCAGCCTTGTCGGAGGATCTGCCCTGGCTGCAAGCCCGGGATCTCTCCGAGCCCCACTCCCGCCCCTTGCGTGGCCGGAGCCAGGAGCTGCCCTACCTCAAATCCCTCATGCTGGGCTTCAGCGCGCCCGTCCCCATGGAGCGCATCGTCCTCCTGCAGGGCGAGGAAGGGGTCGGCAAGGAGCAGCTGGCCACCTGGGCCTGTGCCGTGGCCGAAGGAGAAGGCATCTGGGTGCACCACCTGGCCACCTCGGTGGACGAATCCCCAGGCCGTTTCCTGGGTCGGCTGCTGGATGCGCTCCTGGTTGGCAGCGAAGTGGATTTCTATGCCCAGCGTCCCGAGGCCGCGAAGGCCCTGTCCCTGCGGGTCCAGGCCTTCGCCTTCCTCACGGGCGGTCGCCACCTCCATGGCCAGGAGGCGGGGCCCGAACCCGAAGAAGTGAAGGCTGCCCTGGAGGCCCTGGATTTCGCGGGTCTGCAGCACCACCGGCTTGTGCATCTGTCCGGCCTGGACCGGGCCACGCCTGGGGTGTTGGCCCTGATCCAGGAATTGGTGCATGCCTCTTCCGTACCCTGGCTGCTTTCTCTCACCACGGGGGCCCAAGGAGCCGGCCTCAAGCCTCTCATCGCCAAGCTGCGCGTCGAACCTGCGGCCTCGGTCGTGGGTGTGAATCGACTGGAGGACAAGGACCTTCGATTGGTCATGGACGATCTCCTGGGACCCCATGACCTGCCCGTGTCTTTCCAGGCCGAGCTGATCTCCCAGAGCCTCGGCAATCCCGGCCTGCTCCGGAACTTCCTGGAGTTGGCCTACCAGTCCGGCACCTTGGCCTGGGAGCGGGATCGCTGGATCCTGGCACCAAACCGGCCCGTGGCATTGAAGGCCGAAGACGACCTCATGCGCCAGATCTTCCTGGGCCGTCTGCAACGGCTCGCGGCGGTATCCACCGCCCTGGTGCGCCTGCTGGCCCTGGCCGATCGCCCCTTGCCCACCAGCACCCTGGAGCGCCTGCTTGGGATTCAGGGCGACGCCATGGAAGATGCGCTCCACGGCGCGGCCAGTTCCCAGTTGGCGCAATCGCAGCGCGACCAGGCCAGCATTCCGGATCCTCGTTGGCGGGAGCTGGTGCTGGCCCACTCGCCCCAACCGGAGCTCAAACGGCTGGCGCGGTCCCTCGCAGTGGTCTTCCAGGAGCAGGGCTGGGACTGCCCGGTGCCCCTCCAGTCCCTGGCTTCCGACGAGGCCACGGCCCTGGCCTCCGTACTGGCATCCCTGAAACATGGCCCGCCCGGCCCGCCCAAGGACGCCTTGCGGGTCGTGAACCAGGCGCTGCACCTGAACCCCTCCCCCAGGGATGAGGCCCGGTTGCACGAGCATCTCGCCGATTCCTGGGCCCAGGGCGTGCAGCTTCCCGGTGAGGTTTCCGAGCGGGCTCCCTCCGAGGAGGCCCTCCTTTCGCTGGGCCGCGCCCTCCAGGCCCTGGCTCGCCCCCCTCGGGAGGGCAGCGTCGAGCTGAAAGAGGCTCGGCTCTACCGCAAACGGGCCCTCCTGTTGCTGCACCTCCGGCGTCCCATGGAAGCTCAGGAGGCCCTGCACCTGGCGGCAGAGCGCCTGGTCGACCACCCCCACCATGCCGAACAGGCGCGGCTCCGACTGGCCCTCGGGCAGCTGCATCTGCTCCAGGGCCACCTCACCAAGGGCATCCGCGCCCTGGAGGAGGGTCTGCAGCCCCAGGGACCCTTCAAGCCCCAACCCCAGGATCAGGCCTCGCTGCTGCTCGTGCTCGGCCGGGCCCTGGGCGGGCAATCCCAGTTCCTCCGGGCGGCGACCATGCTGCAGTCAGCCCAGCGCATGCTGGAGCACCGGCAGGGTTTCCGCAGCCTGGTCCCGGTGCAAATCGCCCTGGCCGAGGTGCGCTTCGCCCAGGGCCAGTCGGAAACCTGCATTCTCCTGCTCCGCGAGGCCCTGCAGACAGCCCGCATGCAGGGCGATCCCGCCCTCCAAGCCCAGGGTCACCTGGCCCTGGGCCAGGTACGGAGCCTTCAACAGTTCCTCGGCCCCTCCATGTCCCACCTGGACCGGGCCCTGCTCCGGGCCCAACAGATGGGCGACACCGCCCAGATCTCCGTCATCCAGATCTGGCGCGCCCGAACGTTCGCCGCCATGGGTGATACCGTGGCCGCAGATCATGCTCAGTTCCAGGCCCTGGCCTCGCAGCCACCGATGCTGTCCCCGGAGGAGCAGGGTGACCACCTGTTCCTCCAGGGGGAAGTGGCCCGCTTCCGGAGCGCCTGGCGGGACGCGTCCCGCCTCTTCAAGGTCGCGGCCGAACACTTCGAATCCACCGGCCTGCTCTGGCGGCAGCGGCTCGCCCTGCTGCGCTACAGCCAGGCCATGGCCCGGGAGGCCCTCCACTCGCGGCTGGAAGCGCCCGAACTGGGCTGGGCCATCCTGGAGAATCTGAAAGGCCCCGT
>JAYVRY010000239.1:0-3919 GCA_043775845.1 Acidobacteriota bacterium | reverse complement strand
TCACCCCCGAGGCTCGCAACGCCGTGGTGGCCAAGGGCCATGACCTGGGCATGATGATCCTCTCTTCCGGTGTCCATGGCCTGCGCTTCCGCCCAGCCATGAACCTCCGTACGGAAGATCTGGACCTGGGTGTGGAGCTGCTCCGCAAGGCCGTGGCCGAAGTGGCGGCGAACGCGTCTACTCTGGTGGGATGAAGATCGAACTCTACTGCGATGGCGCTTGTCTTGGGAACCCCGGCCCCGGTGGTTGGGGATACCTGTTGCGGGTCCACCTGGCCACGGGCATTCAGGAGAAGGAAGGTTCCGGCCCAGAACCCGACACCACCAATAACCGCATGGAACTCATGGCCGCCATCCGCGGCCTGGAGGCCCTCACCAAGCCCTGCCAGGTGCTGCTGCAAAGCGACAGTCAGTACGTGGTGAAGGGCATCACCAGCTGGCTGAAGGACTGGAAGCGCCGCAGCTGGAAGAAGGCCGACGGCAAACCCGTAATGAACGCCGATCTCTGGCAGGCCCTGGACGCCCAACTGGGACGACACATGGTAGAGGCCCGCTGGGTGAAAGGCCATGCCGGCCACGCGGAAAATGAACGCGTGGACCGGCTGGCCAATTCAGCGGCTCAGACATTGGTGTAGATGCCCTGCTGTAGAGCTCCTGCTGTAGCCCTATTCGGTTAGCGTTGCTGGCGCTGGAACCGGTAGGGAATCTCCTTGGTCCAGCCACGCACCGGCCTCCCGTCACGGGTGGCAGGGGTGTAGACGGACTTGTTGGCGGCCTCGATGGCAGCCTCATCAAACCCGTAGGTACCAGGCACACCCTGGGTGACAGATACCTTCAGAGGCTGGCCCTGTTCGCTCACGAAGACCTTCAATTGAACCACGTGATCCTGGCTCGTTTCCCAGCGCATCTGAATCGCACGTCGGGGGAAAGCGGGCATCACCTGGCTCACCATCTTCGCGGGCTCATTCACCGCAGCAGCCGTAGGCGTGGTCACGGGTGTGGGAGCCGTCTGGACCTGGGCGCTGGGCGTGGGAATGGCCGGCTTGGGAGCTTCCTGCATGGGCTGGGGCTTGGGGATTTCCGGGGCCGGTGGCGGGGGCAGGGCCACCGCCACCTTGGTTTCAGCGGCCTTCTTCTGCTCAGCCAGCCGCTGTTCGTTCTGCTGTTGCTCGGCCAGCCTCTGTTCCGTCACCTTCTGCTGCCGTTCCAGTTCCACCTTGCGCTGCTGGGCCTCGTCCAGCTGCTTCTGAAGCCTCGCCTTCTCCTCGACGGACTTGGACTCGCTGAGCTGCTTTTGCAGCTGCACGGTCTTGTCGGATTCGGCCTTGGCCCTGACATCCAGGTCGGATTTCTGTTGTTCGATCTGCACCTTCAGCAACTGCAGCTCGGCCAACTGCTTTTGCAGCATGGGATCGGCCTTGGGACGGCCAAAGAAAATGTAGCCCAGGCCAAGAATGACGACGGCCGCCAAGCCCCCGCCGATCAGCAAGGTGGAGTTTTTCTGGCTCACCTGCGCCTCGGCATGGCCATCGAGGTGTTCCACCCGCGTGGCGCCGCTGCGCAAGGTTTCCCCGGCGGCGGTGTAGGCCATGTAGTTGTCGCCCTGCTCCGCCTTCATGGCCGTGGTGTCCCGTTCGTTCTCCTCCCGGAACAGCGTGTGCATGAAGAAGGCCATGTTGAACGTCGTAGGGCTGTACTCGCCGTCGTAGAGGACGCGCTCGAGCTCGGCGCTGAAGGCCTCCGCCGTGGCGAAGGGCTGGTGCCCCAGCAGCAGCCGCCCCAGGAAGGCGCGGATTTCCGCAGGCAGCGGGGTTTCTTCCTGTGCGGCCTTGAGGACGGCCTGATCCAGCACCGACTGGAGATCGCCACCCACGGGCAGGCGTTCGAAGGTCAGCAGTTCAAAGAGCACCGCGCCCAGGGCGAACAGATCCTGCTGTAGCGGGTTGGCCTCGGGTCCCTGGAGGTAGGCGGCCAGCTTCTGCTTGGCCACGGGCGCCTTGGCCAGCAGACTCTTGGTGATGGCAGCATAGGGCGCATCTACGATCTGCGTGGCCCCTTCGAAGCTCACCCAGACACTGGAGGGGCTGAGCACGCCGTGACTGACACCCTTGGCATGCATCTGCACGAGGCCCTGAGCCACGCCCTGGATGACTGTGAGGGCGTGATCCACACCAAAGGGAATCTGCTCCTGCCTGGCCTTGTCGATGAGCTGGGCCAGGTTGCGGCCCGGCACGTAATCCCAGGCCACATGGGGGATTTTGCCGCTTTCGATGCGGTAGCCCAGGCCGAAGATCCGGGCGCCTCCCAGCAGGGGCACCACCCGGCCAGCTTCGGAAAGCCTGGCGTTCATGCCCGCCTGGAAAAGTTCTTCTGAAAAGGTCCGCACCAGAATGTGGCGATCGAAGCCGTTGCCTGCGATGACCACCGCGCGATGCACCGCGCCCAGGGGATCACTGGCCAGCTCAGAAGCCAGCAGGTAGGACCCGAGGCGTGTGTAGGTACCCATGTCCAACTCCGAAGGAATGCTTGGAAAGATAGCTCGAAAGTCGTGTTTCGCCTAGCGCCTTGGGACTGAAGTCCGGGGGGTTGTGATCAGGGACCGGGGGGAAGCTCCCATTGATCGCCCGCAGCCCGCCAGATGAGAATCCAGAGGTTGGCGGTGGCGTGGACGCCGTTGGAAAAGGCCAGCTGCATCTGGGCGAAGGGGAGGGACAGATCATCCCAGGGACCGATGCGACGCCCCGTTCCCGCGTCGAAGTAGTCTTTTAACCTCCGGTTGCGTTCCTGTTTGACGGCCAGGAAACGCCGGAGTTGGGGCCCTGGATCCAGACTGCCCGTGGCCGCCCAGTAGGGTTCCCTGGACACCAGCAGGTGGGCCATATGCTCTTCGGCGTAGCTTTCAAAGCTTTCGCGCAAGGGGCTGACCCCCTCCATGGCCGAGGGATCCGTCAGCAGCTGGACCTGGTGGGCCAACACTCCCAACTCCCGGACGATCTCCTCGGGGCGGCGGTGTTCTTCACTGAGGCGAAGGACGGTCCGGAACTGGGCCTCCACCTGTTCCACCGTGGGGGGCTGGTCATTGCCCACGCCGCGGGCACCCTCGAGCAGCGCCTGTGGTTGCGATCGAAGGAAGGCCGCCATGCGCTTGGGCAACAGCCGAACGGCCTTGGCAGACTGCGCCTCGTGGACCTTCGGGGACCAGGCCCCCAACGGGCCGCAGACCAGCAACAGTGTCAGAAACGTGTATGAGGCTCGCATCAAAGTGCCGACTCCCTGGCCAAGGTGGCCTCAGCCTCGCCCATGGGATCCAAGGGAATACTCAGGGCCCGCAGACGATGCAACAGCGTGGTCCGACGCATGCCCAGGCGGCGCGAGGTCTCGCTCTTATTCCAACCCGTGGCCTGGAGGGATTCCAGGATCAGGTGGCGCTCCAGATCTTCCAGGAACCGGCCCAGATCCTGGTGCTGGGGCAGCCTGGGGAAGGCCACCGACGGCAGCACGCCTGCGATGGGGGCCGGCAGGTCCTGGAGCAGCAGCCGCTCCGGATCAGAGCCCAGGGCCATGGCCCGCTCCACGGCGTTCTCCAACTCGCGCACATTGCCCGGACAGCCGTAGGCCTCCAGCGCCTGCAGAGCGGCAGGCTCCACCTGTTTCAAGGGCTGGCCCAACTCCCGGGAAAACTTCCGGGCGAAGTGCGCCACCAGAACGGGAATGTCCTGGGGGTGCTCCCGCAGGGGATGCAGTTGGATGGGAATCACGTTCAAGCGGTAGAAGAGGTCTTCGCGGAAGCGCTTCTGCTCCACGAGGCTGCCGAGGTCTTCGTTGGTGGCCGCCAGCAGGCGGAAATCAGACTTCACCGTGCGGGTGGAACCCAGCGGGGTGAACTCCCGTTCCTGGATGACCCGCAGCAGCTTCACCTG
>JAYVRY010000238.1:0-14001 GCA_043775845.1 Acidobacteriota bacterium | reverse complement strand
AGACTTTCCTCTGTGCCCTTTTGAAGGGTCTTCACCTGCTCGGGACTTTCAATGAGCGTGGGCGTGATGAAGATGGCCAGCTCGGTATGCACTTTGGCTTTTTCCCGCTTGGTGAAGAGGGCGCCGATCCAAGGAATGTTCTTCAGCCATGGGATGCCGCGGTCATCCTCGCCTTCCTTCGCCTTGATGATGCCTGCGAGGACGAGGGTTTCCCCGGTCCTCATGCGCACGACCGTATCCAGATCGCGCCGGTCCACCACGGGCAGGTTGGCGGACGCGCCGCCGCCGGAACTCGAGACTGACAGCGACCGCACGGTGACCACTTCCGAAACGCTGGGATTGACGGCGAGGGTGATGAAGCCGTCATCCCCCACCGGGGGAGGATGTCCAGCACGATGCCCACGGGCACCACCAGCGGCGTGATGTTGGTGGTGACGATGGGGCCGCCCAGGCCTCCGCTGGGCGTGGCCTGGCTGGTCTGAAGGAAGTAGGCCTCTTCCCGCACCACCCGCAGGATGGCCTTCTGATTGTTGAGGGTGGAAATGCGGGGCGCGCTGAGCACTTGCAGTTTGTTATCGCTGGCCAAGGCCGAGAGGACCGCGTTGACCCGCATGTTGTCCACCACCAGCTGGAACACGCCGTTGTTCGAGGTGACGTTGGGGTTCTGCGTCTGGCCGCTGAGGAAGGTAGCCCCGGCCGTGGTCCCGCCGGAACCCAGTCCGGCGGCGGCGCCGCTGAGGAGGAAGGCCCGGTTCCAATCCATGCCGATCTGGCTGTCCTTGCCCAAGGTCACTTCCACGATGCGGGCTTCCAACAGGACCTGGCGGCGGTAGTGGCGGCGGGCTTCGGCGAGGTAGGCTTCGACCCGCTTCTGGATGTAGGGATCCGCCGAAAGGGCCACCATGCCCGCCTGGGGCTGGATGAGGAGGATCTTGCCATCCCGGGCGAAGGCGCGGCTGGCGGGACCGCTGGGCGTGGCGCCATTGGCGCCTTGATCATTGGCTTCCATGGATTCGCCGAAGACCAGGGTCGTGAGCCCCCCCTGGAGCTCGGCCCAGGGATCGCTGTTGCTGCCGGAGGCCAGCGAAGATGTGTAGGCGCTGCTTTGCCCCGACCCCCCGGATCCGCTGCCGCCGCCCTGGCTCCCGGTTTGGATGGTTTGGCCCGAGGAGTTCACCTTGAACTCCTTGGCGCCGGTCCGGCGCTGGGCCAGGAAATCCACCGAGAAAAAGCGCATGCCTCCGTCGCTGCGGCTGATGTGGAGGGTCCGGCCCTTGCGTGAGGCCGAGAGTCCGTAGTTCGGGAGGATCTGGTCCAGCAGATCTTCCAGGGTCACGGCCCGCAGGTCCAGCCCGCGGACCACGGTCTCGATGCCGGGTTCAAAGGTGACATTGAGATCGGTGCCTTCCACGGCGGCACGGATGATGTCGCGGAGATCCGCCTCTCGCACCGAAAGCGTGATCCGCCGGGGGGGTCCCTCCTCGGCCCAGATGGCCCCAGGGGCGATGAGAAAGATGCCCAGCATGGGGGCGAGAACGGAGGTGTTCATGGATGCTCCTGAACGGGCGCAGGTCGGGTGCTGTGGGTGGTGGATCCAGCAGGGCCCTGAAGCGTGACCTGGGGCCATGGGAGGATGCGAATGCCCTGCACCTGGAAGGGGTGCCCTTTCAGTGCCTGGCCGGTGTGATAGCCCTGGCCCTCGAACCAGGCCTGAGCGCCACCCGGGCCATCGATCAGGAAGTCCGGCGGGGGCGCGACGGCAAGTGCCGCTGCTGGAGTGCCGGTGCCGGGCAGGGAGGCCCTGGGGGCGTTCTGGCGCGGCTCCGGCCCAACGGGACGAACCACGGAAGCGAGGCCCGGAGCGGAGAAGGCTCCGGAAGGCAGGCTGGACAGGGCGTTTTGTTCAAAGGTGGCAGAGGCCTCCAGGGCGGCTGGCACGAAGGCCACGGGGCGCAGGTCATCCCAAAGCGATTGGTTGCCATCGGGCACCGGCGGGAGGGGCGGTGTCACCGTAGGGGGTGCTGCCGCCGCAGGGGATGCTGCGGGTGCGCCCGCCGGGGGAAGCGTTTCCTGCGCCGTTGAAGGAGGCGGGTTGAAGGTCCGCACATTCATCCAGATCACGCCGGCGGTGCCGACACCGAGGAGCGGGAGAATCCAGGCCTTGTTGTTTTCGATGTAGGACATGGATCACCCCGGCCCATTCGTGGGCACTGGCGCGGGCACCAGCACCAGATTCCGCAGCCAGAGAGACTGGGCCCGGCGTTCGGGCGTGACTTCCCAGCGGAGCCCCACCGGTTCGAGCAGGGGGGGCAGGTCCCGGAGGCGCTCGAGCCCTGTGAACAGATCCCCGAAGGGGCCATCGAGTTGGACTTCCAGGGCCCAAGCCGAGAGGGCGCCCGCTTGGGTTTGACCGGCCGGGGGAAGATCCAGCGGCCGCATGGCCAGGTTCCGGTCCAGGGTGAAACTGGCGTGAATGGGATCCCAACTGGATCGCATGCCCGCGATGTGGAGGCCCCCATTCCGAAAGCCCTGACTGACGCGAGTGACCACCTGGTTGTAGTGGGCCAGGCGGTCCTGGTCCCCGCGGATCACGGGAATGCGCCGTTTCCAGGCCGCATCAGGATCCTCCAGGAAGGCCGCTTCCTGGGAGCTCAGCGGTGAAAAGCGGGGCAGTTCCAGGATCTGCGCCTGGGCCTGGGCAATCCGGGACCGGTTGATGGCCATGCGGGCATCGGCTGGGCGCCAGATCAGCAGCCAGAAGAGCAGGGGAGCAAGGAGCAGAACCAGCGCCAACAGGATGCGGAGCGGCTTCATTTGAGCCTCCCACTGAGGGTGAACCGAGTGAGGGCTTTGGCCTGGGGGCCTTTTTCTCCCACCGCGATCCGGTCGCTCACACTGACTTCCTTCAAGGGATCCAAGGCCAGGCCAGAAAGCTGCTGGAGATCAGCCATGTAGGTGGCCACGGGCCCCACCGAGAAGGAGGCCCCGGTGAGGGCGGTGCCGCTGACCTGGAAGGCCAGGATCACCCCATCGCCCGGCAGCTGCTGGAGATCGAGGTGCTCCAATTCCACGCCAGGCGGAGGATTGAACAACCGGGCCGCCAGCCGGCTGATGCGCTCGATCGCCTGGGCCTGGCGCTCCTCAGCGGCCCGCAGGCGCAGCAGGGGCGCCCGGGCGGCCACCACCCGCAGCCGGCCTGCGTCCGCCGCCAGGCGGCGGGCCAGGTCCGCTTCCACCCGGGCCGCCTCGGATTCCAGCATCCGTTCCCGCGTGTGGATGAGCCCCCCTCCCAGGATGAAGGCCGTCAGTGAGCCCGCCATGGCCAGCGCCAGGAAGGCCTTGAGGGTTCGGCGTCGCTGGGCCTCCTGCACATGCTCGGGCCGCAGATCCAAGCCATGGGAGGCCCGTTCGAGGGCCAGCCCCTGGAGCAGGACTTCATCCAGGGATTCAGGAATGCATTGCGTGGCGAGACCGATGCCGCGAAGGCGGGGCACCAGCCCCTCGGGCAGGGTATCCACGCCGACCACCAGCAGATCGCCTGGGACGGAGCCGCGGAATTTCTGTTTGTAGAACTGAAGGGTGCGGGCCGTTTCCTCCACGCTGAGTTCCAGCCTGTCCTCCAGTTCCAAATCGGCGGAAAGGCGGAAGGTGCGCTGCAGGATCAGGGCGGCGCCACGGAAGAAAAGAAGGCGGCCCAGGTGCGGGGCCAGGGCGAGCACCATTCGATCCCGTGGCGTCTGGGGCAGGGCCCTGGCCAAGGCGCGTGGCCAGGGGGCGGCATGGATCCATTCCACCCCCGCGGCAGCCATGGCTGAGGCCCAGCCGCTCAGGTCCGAAGCCGGTAGGTAGGCCGTCCAATGCACATGTCCGCCCCGGGCTTCCGCATCGGCGTCCATGGCCTGGCCCACCAGCATGGCTTCCGCTGGCTGTTCCGCGGCAACGACGCGCAGCGCCACGGCGCGGGCCTCCCGGGCTGGCAGGGGCGGCGTCTCCTGGCACTGGATGGTGAGGCGCGACAGCCCCACGCAAGCCTGCACCGAAGCCCCCTTGGGCAGGAGGCGCCTGAGTTCTTCAGCCCATTGAGTGCGCCGTCCCCCGCCCTCAGGCATATCCTCGATCAGGCCCAGTTCCTCCCCATCCGGCGTCAACACCCGCGTCCCATGATCCTCCAGGAAGAGGAGGTAGGGGTGGCGGGCGGAGGGCCGGTGGTGGTTGGACATGGGGACTCAGTTGTTCCAACGGAAGGCAACGATCCGGCTTGTTTCACCGGGTGCGATGTTGATGATCTGAGACTGGTTGCCAGCCGAGCTGGTGACCAGGATGAACACCGCGCCGGGCTGCACATTCACCGTGCCAGTGGGCAGGCTGTTGCCGAGAGGCCAGGTGAAGAATCCAGGAACTGGAACTTGTGTCCGAAGCGGATTTTGTTGCTTGAATCGATCAACCACCTGAACAGAAAAGGTCGCAGTGGGCACGCTAGCCGCCACAACTGGGGTCGGTAGATCGCGAGTCAGCTGGATCTGCAGCGTGACTGAAGACGGCGGAAGGACGCCTGCGGGAGGATAGGCAACGTCGTCTGCCGTGCCGAACTGGCCATCCGGGCCGGCGCTTTGCACCTGATTCGCCTGCCAACGCAAGGCCCGCCCCCATCCATCGGCGGGAAGCCCGTTGGTGCTGGGCCCCGTCCAGTAAGGGCCGTTCCAGCCCCAGGTGAGGCCTGCGGCCACCGTGGGGTAGGGGGGTGGAATCGCACCGTTCCGGTAGATCGCAGCGGGATTGATGGTGGTGAGGAAACGCAGGTCAGCCAGCGCGGCCGGCGGCACAAAACCCACGTCCGTGCCTAAATTGGGAACGCTCCGGTCCCGGGCGCCCACCAAAGCCTCGTAGGCGGCGCGCACCAGGTCCTGAGTCTGTCGGGTGCGCTGCTGGTTCAGGGCCCGCATGAGCAGGGGTGTGGCGGCCGAGGCCAGGATGGCCATGATGGCGATGACGATGACCGCTTCGATGAGGGAGAATCCCCGGGCGCCGTTATTTCGCGGAGGCATTGATCCCTCCGATCAGGGAGTAGATGGGCAGCAGGATGCTCACGGCCACAAAGACCACAATGCCCGCCAGAGCGATGAGCAGGATGGGTTCCAGGAGCTGGAAGAAACGCTTGAGGCCCGCCTGGACTTCCGCGTCGAAATAGGTGCTCACCTTGCCCAGCGTGACTTCCAGATTGCCGGCCTCTTCCCCGATGGCGAACATCCGCACCACCAGCGGCGGGAAGTAGCCCACCTGGGCCGCCATGACGCCCAGGCGCGCCCCGCCTTCGATGCCCTCCCGCATGGTCCGCACGCACCATCCCAAGCGGTCATTCCCCGTCACGCTGGCGCATTCCTTCAGGATCTGGAGAATGGGCAACCCTGCGCGGTACTGGGCGGCGAAGAAGGTGGCGAAGCGAGACAGGCCCAATTTCACCAGCAGGGTGCCCAGCAAGGGCATGCGCAGCAGCTGGGTATGCCACCAGAGGCGGAAGTCGCGCCGCTGCCTCAGGGCCATGCGGAACGCCAGGATGCAAAGCACCGGCAGCGCGATCACCAGCCAGCCCCAGGCCACCATCCCCTGGCCCAGCACGATGAAAAGGCGCGTCACCAGCGGCAGGGGCACCTGGAACTCCACCAGCATCTTGAGCACAGGTGGGAGCGCGAAAACGGATACCAGCACCACCACCATGACCACGATGCTGAGGAGGATGATCGGATAAGTGGCCGCCTGTTTCACCTGGGCCGCGAACAGTTCATCCCACTCGATGAGCTTGACCACTTCCTGGATGGATTCGTCCAGATGGCCGCTGCTTTCCCCTGCGCGGATCATGCTGATGAGCATGGGCTGGAAGAGGGTCGGATAGGCTTCGAAGGCGTCTGAAAGAGAACTGCCCCCTTCGATGCGGCGGCGCATGTCCAGCAGGGCCGCGTTGAATTCGGGGCGGCCCGGTTCCTGGTAGTCGGAAAGCGATGCGAGGAGGGGGACGCCCGCCTCCACGTAGGAGCCCAGGTGGACGAAGAAGGCCGCCAGTTCCTTGCGTTTCATTTTTGGCGCGCCGAACCGCTGCATGGCCGTTTCCCGGGCCACATAGGCACGCACGAGGAAGAGGGATTCCCGAGCCAGGTCCAGGGCCAAGGTGGCTTCATTCTCGGCGGAACGGATGCCTTCGATGCGGGCACCCTCGAGGGTTCGGGCGGAAAAGCTGTACCGGGAGCCCATCAGTCGCCATCCGCGGTGACACGGAGGGCCTCATCCAGGCTGATGATGCCTTCCTGGGCCAGTTGAAGGGCGTGCTCGAACAGGGTTCGCTTGCCCTCGCGCCGGGCCTGGGCCTCCACTTCGTGAAGGGGGACCCCCGAGGCGAGGCGTTCGCGCACGTCGGGACTGATGGACAGCAGATCATGGATGGCCCGCCTGCCTCGGACCCCGGCGTGGCCGCAGGCATCACAGCCCTTGCCCACGGACCAGGCCCCTTCCCGCTGATGGGGCTTCAGCAGGGTCAGGAGCTCGGAACTTGGCGGCTCGGGCGCCACGCAGGAAGGACAA
The DNA here is from genome assembly GCA_043775845.1 of Acidobacteriota bacterium. Taxonomy (GTDB): domain Bacteria; phylum Acidobacteriota; class Holophagae; order Holophagales; family Holophagaceae; genus Geothrix. The sequence goes on along the minus strand of JAYVRY010000238.1, from coordinate 7,428 downwards.
TTCACCCGCACCAGGCGCTGGGAGAGCACGCCCAACAGGGTGGCGGACAGATCCAGGCGGGTGAGGCCCAGATCGACCAGGCGCGGGATGGCGCTGATGGGATCGTTGGTGTGCAGGGTGGAGAGCACCAGGTGGCCCGTCATGGCGGCGCGGGAGGCGATGCCCGCGGTTTCCTGATCGCGGATTTCGCCGATGAGGATGATGTCAGGATCCTGGCGGAGGATGGCGCGCAGGCCCGCGCCGAAGGTGAGGCCCGCCTTCACGTTGACCTGGGTCTGGGTGATGAGGGGGAGCTCGTATTCGACAGGGTCCTCCACGGTGACGATGCAGCGGTCGCTGCCATTCAGCGTGTTGAGGGCGGAATAAAGGGTGGTGGTCTTGCCACTGCCCGTGGGGCCGGTGACCAGCAGCACGCCATGGGGCCGGCTCAGCAACCGTTGGAACCCGGCCAGGACGGCTTCGGGCATCCCCAACTGTTCGAGCCCCAGCACCAGCTTGGTCTTGTCGAGCACCCGCAGCACCACCTTTTCCCCATGGATGTTGGGGAGAAAGCTCACGCGCAGATCGAAATGCCGCTTTCCCTGCTTGAACTGGAACTTGCCATCCTGGGGGACGCGGTTTTCCGCGATATTGACCTCGGCCAGGATCTTGAGCCGGGCCGTGATGGCGGCTTGAATGGCCTTCGGGAGGCTGGGTCCCTGCTGGAGCAGCCCGTCCACCCGGAACCGGGTGAGCACCGTGTGTTCCCCGGGCTGGATGTGCAGATCCGTGGCCCGGTCCTGAATGGCCTTGACCAGCAATTGATCCACCAACCGCACCACCGGAAGCCCGCCGGGATCATTGTCATCGGGCCCGGCACTGGCCTGGATGGCCTCCTCGATCAATTCTTCGATGGATTTCCGCTGGCCGTAGACTTCGTTGATGCGGGCGAGGATGTCCTCCTCGGCCGCCCCGACCACGCGTACCCTCCGGCGGGTCAGGCCTTCCACTTCGCCCAGGGCTTCCACATCGTAGATGTTGGCCATGGCCAGCACGAGGACCTGCCCCTCCAGCGCCACGGGAAGGATGATCAAGCGGCGGGCAAGGGCTTCCGGCAGCAGCGCCAGCGCCTCGGCGGTGATGTCAGCTTCACTCAGATCCAGGAAATTAACCCCGCCTTGCTGGGCCAGGACGGAGGCGATGGACTGGTGGGTGACCAGGCCCAGCTGGGTGAGGATCTCGCCGAGCATGGCCCCGGTGCGCCGCTGTTCCCGCATGGCGAGATCCAGCTGGCGCTCCGTGATGAGGCCCCGGTCCAGGAGTCGCTCACCCAGCTTCTTCCGTGGTGCTTCTGCCATGGGGGGCCAAAAAAGAGGCGGCCCAGTCAGGCCGCCCAGGGGTCAGGTTTCAGTTCACGCGGACCACGATGTCATCCTGGGATAGACCGCCGGTCGCCGTGGTCTGATTCCAGGTGGTGGGGTAGCCCGTGGCACCGGCTGTTCGGTTGGCCGCGAGCACGCCCTTGTCCGGCCCTGCGCAGACCACCCAGATGGGGCCGTTCACGCCTTGGCTGGTGGCGTTGTAGCCCAGGATGTAATAGGGGCTGCCCCAGGGATCGGTCTTCACGGCCACATCGGTTCCGACATAGGGGCCCCGGTAGCTGAACTCGCTGTTGGCCGTGGTTCCAAACAGGGTGTTGGCTGCCCCGAAGTCCACCGCCACCTGGGCGCCAGCCGTGAAGAGGTTCACGAAGGAATTTCCAGGCGTGGCGGCGAAACCGGCCACCATGGCCACGCCGGCCGGGCCCGAATGCCACTCGGCCTGAAGAAGGCCCGTGGCGGCGGCGCCGCCGCCGTTGGCCATGTTCGGGCCGCCGGCGAGGCTTGGGCTCCGGCCCGTATCCTTGATCTCGGCGGCGATGGCAGCGGCGATCACCTGCACATCATTCTTGGCGCGCGCGATCTGGCTATCCCTCATGTTTTTCACCACCAGGGGGATGATGATGCCGGAGAGGATGGCTACCACGGCGATGGCCACGGCAGCCTCGATGAGGGTGAAGCCTTTTGAAACGGTGCGTCTGGCCATGGGGCCTCCTAGGAATAGACGTGGGGACAGTGCTGCTTTCTACCGGTTCATCGGGGAGTCACTTCAGGGCCATGAGTATTTGCTGGACAAGCATCCGATCGGAAATCAACCATCGAGGGCGTTTTCCCGAAACAACTGCATATCCTTATCCCTAGGAGCTGCCATGTTCGAATCTGCGGAACTCGGCCACAAGGTTGCCAAGGAGGTGTGGGACAAGGAAATCCCCGCCCTGCGCGAAGCGCTGCTGGATGCCCAGTACGATCTCGCCGCCGCCAAATTTCCCGTGATCATCCTGGTGGCGGGCGTGGATGGCTCGGGCAAGAGCGAGACCGTCAATGCCATCAACGAATGGATGGACCCCCGCCACATCCAGACCCATGGCCTCGACGATCCCACAGATGAGGAGCGGGAGCGGCCCCACATGTGGCGCTACTGGCGCATGCTGCCGCCCAAGGGGAAGATCGGGATCTTCGATGGTTCCTGGTACAGCTGGCCCATCCTCGAACGCGCCCATGGTCGCATCAAGACATCGGACATGGACCAGGATTTGGCCCGCATCACGCGCTTCGAACAGATGCTCATCCACGAAGGCGCCCTGGTGCTGAAATTCTGGATGCACCTCGGCAAGGAATCCCAGAAGAGACGGTTGAAGGGCCTGGAGAAGGATCCCAAGACCCGCTGGCGGGTGACGCCCCGGGATTGGCGGCACTTCGACATGTACGACACCTTCCGACAGGTGGCCGAGCAGGCCCTGCGCTCCACCAGCACCGCCGATTCACCCTGGATCGTGGTGGAAGCCACGGATCCCCGGTACCAGAAGCTCACCGTCGGCAAGATCATCCTGGAAAAGCTGCGGGCCCGGCTGGACAACCCTGCGCCGAAAACGGCGCCCATCCACCCCCAGTCACCGGCCGCTCTCGATGGGCTCAACATCCTTCGAGCCCTCGATCTCAGCAAACGCATGGAGAAGAAAGACTACGAGGAAGAGCTGCTCACCCTGCAGGGACGACTGAACCTGCTCACCCGCCATCGGAACTTCAAAAAGCATTCGGTGGTGCTGGTCTTCGAAGGCGTGGACGCTGCCGGGAAGGGCGGTGGCATCCGCCGCATTACCCAGGCTCTGGATGCCCGCAACTACCGGATCCAGCCTGTGGCGGCACCCACGGAAGAGGAGCGGGCCCAGCCCTACCTCTGGCGCTTCTGGCGCAACCTGCCGCGGCGCGGGAAGGTGATGATCTTCGACCGCAGCTGGTACGGCCGGGTGCTGGTGGAGCGGGTGGAGGGCTTCTGTTCGGAGGCAGACTGGCAGCGGGCCTACAGCGAGATCAACGACTTCGAGTACCAGCTCGCCCGCAACGGTACCATCCTGCAGAAATTCTGGCTCTCCATCAGCCAGGAGGAGCAGCTGCGCCGTTTCGAGGAGCGCCAGGTCACCCCCTTCAAGCGCTTCAAGATCACCGAGGAGGACTGGCGCAACCGCGAAAAGTGGCCCGCCTACGAGCGTGCCATCTGCGACATGCTGGACCGCACCAGCACCGAGATCGCCCCCTGGACCCTGGTCGAAAGCGAGAACAAGTACTACGGCCGGATCAAGATCCTGAAGACCCTCGTGCAGCGGCTGGAGGATGAGCTCTAGCGTTCGAAGCTTAGGCCCCAGCCACCCAGGCTATTCATGCGAGGCTTTTCGCATGCTGTACGGCCCCCCCACCACCCCAGGCCGTCCAGGTCGTGACGGAGATGCCACTCCTTCCCGGTTCAGACCCGATGCTTCTCGGGGTCTTCCATTGGACCTTGGCGCATTCCCCCTGTCTTCAAGTCTGGAACCATGGGTGGCCACGGCGTTCTTCCTCGCCCTGGAGACTGCGAGCAAGGGCAAATACAAGGAGACCAAGGATCCCCAGCACCTGCTGGTCATCCGAGAAACCAGAGAAAAGGCCTTTGCCTTTCAGGCCAAGGTGCGGGAGGAGCTGACTACGGCGAATCCCGCGCGAATGAAGGATCTCCCTGATGGATTGCTCATCTACAATTATGCGTTCAAGCCCGGTCGCTATCCCGTTCCCGACTCTCAACAGAAGCCGAAATTCGATCTGATCCCTAAGCGCCGGGTCTTACCCGACGGCGTGCATTGAGGGAGTCAGGATCTCATCAGTCCCGGCCGTTCAGACCGCCCGCTCCTTGCCAAAGACGCGGTCCAGCACGAGGCCGGCGGTCTCCTCGATGCTGCGCCCGGTGACATCCAGCACGGGCCAGCGCCGGTGGTGCTTGAAGATCTCGTCGGCATAGGCCAGTTCGTCGAGGATGCGGCCCATGTCGCTATAGCTGTCGGCGCTGCCGGTGGCGCCCAGGCGCTTCAGGCGGTAGGCGCGAATCTCCTGCAGGCGGTCGGCCTGGATGGTGAGGCCCACGATGCGGCCCTGGGGGATGGCTCCAAGTTCAGGCGGCAGGGCCACGCTTGGCACCAGGGGCACGTTCATGACCTTGAAGCCTTCCATGGCGAGATACATGGATAGGGGCGTCTTGCTGGTGCGGCTGATGCCTACCAGCACGATGTCGGAATCGGCCAGGCCGCCCATGTCGATGCCGTCATCATATTTCAGGGCGAATTCGATGGCCTCGATGCGACGGAAATACTTGTCACCCACGGCGTGGAAGCTGCCGGGCCGCTCCTCGGGTCGCTCGCGCAGGTAGAGGGCCAGCGTGTCCAGCAGGTTTCCGAACAGATCCACCTGGGTGAGCCTCAGCTCGGCACAGCGGCGGTCGAGGTAGTCCCGCATCTCCCGCGACACGGTGGTGTGGATGATGACGGCCCGTTTTTCGGAAGCCATGTCCAGAATGCGATCCAGGGCCTCGTGGGACCGCACGTTCTGAAATCGGCGAACCAGGGCTGAGGTTTCACCTTTGGCGAACTGGGTGAGGGCCGCCTGCACCATGCGGTGCGCGGTTTCGCCGGAACCCCCGGACACGACGTAGATGGGCTGTCTCTCCATGAGAAACAGCATAACCTGGGGATATGTCACCCCGTGTCCTCGCCTGGCTGGTACTGGCCCTTCCTCTCGGAACCATCCTGGGAGGCCTGCTGCTCTGGCTGTTCCGCTGGGCCCGTGTGCGCCGTCGTCCGCCCTCCGACCCTGAAGCCCTCTTGCTGTCTGCGGTCTCTGGAAGCCTGAGGGAGCGGGGTGAACTGGCAGCCTCCCTGGGTGAGCTGCGCACGGTGCATGAACGCATGCTGGATGCGCTGCCCATGGGCCTGTTGTGGGTGGATCAGCGCCAACGCCTGGCGGCCATGAACCGCCGGGGGCAGGAGCTGCTGGGCGTGACCCCCGGCGTGGTGGGTCTGGAGGCGGCCTTCGTGCTGCAGCCTTTCCCCTGGCTGCGCGAGGTTCTGGAGCGGGAGCCGGGATCCGCCCACCTGCTGGATGCCTTGGGCCGCCGCTGGCGCGTGCAGCGCATCGAAGCGCCGGATCGCATCGGTGGGCTGGTGCAGTTCGAGGACGTGACTGAGGCCGAAGCCGAGGAGCGCCGCCGCCAGCTGCGGGAGCGCTTCGCGGAGCTGGGTGAAATGACGGCTGGTGTGGCCCATCAGTTGAAGAACGGCTTGGCCGTCCTGAAGGGGCAGGGGCAGTTGCTGAAGCGGGCAGGTCATCAGGAGGCCTCTCAAACCCTGCTGGAGGAGACCGACGAGCTGGAGCGGCTGGTTCAGCGCTTCCTCCAATGGGCGAAACCCCTGGAGCCCATTGCTGAGGAACTGAGCCTCGAAGAAGTGGCCTCCCAGGCCGTGGCAGACCTGAAACGCCGCCCGGTCAGCCAGGGGCGGACCATCACCTGCGAGGGCCGAGGCGCTGCCACCGGAGATCCGCTCCTGCTCCACCAGGCCCTGGTGAACCTGCTGGAGAATGCCTGCCAGGCCACGCCCCAGGGAGGCTGGGTGCGGGTGCGGATCTCCGAAGGTCGGCTGGAAATCCTGGACGAGGGGCCGGGCCTGTCCGAAGAGACAGCTATCCGCATGCTACGGCCTTTCGAGAGCGGCCGCCCCGATGGCACAGGGCTGGGTCTGCCCCTGGCGCTGAAGTGGCTGAACGTCCAAGGAGCGGATCTGTCCCTCAGCCGGCGTCCCGAGGGCGGCACCTGCGCGGAGATCCGCTGGTAAGTTGGTGGGATGCGCATCGCCCTCCTTCAGCTCAACGCCCGCCTCGGCGACCCCGAGGGGAACAGCCAGAAGGTCGAGCTGGCCTATGCGGAGGCCGTGGCGGGCGGAGCCGAGTTGGTGTTGGCGCCCGAACTGGCCATCCCTGGGTATCTGCTGGAGGACCGTCTTTGGGAACCCGGCATGCGGCGGCGCATCGAAGTGGAATCCCGGCGACTGGCCGCGATCACGGGGCTTGTGCCGTTGGTGTTCGGCACGGCCATGCCCGCGCCTTCTGGGCGGCTATGGAACGAGCTTTGGTGGTGCGAGCGAGGCTCCAATCGACATTGCGCCCGCAAACGGGTGCTCCCCAGTTATGACGTGTTTGACGAGCATCGCTATTTCGAGCCTGATGCCACTCGGCAGCCCTTGGTGCATTTCCTCGGCCACCGCATCGGGCTCTCCATCTGCGAGGACCTCTGGGCCGATCCCCAACTGGGTAACGTGCCTGTGGGCTATGGCATGGATCCCATCGCCGATCTGGCCGCTGCGGGCGCCACGCTGATCCTCAACGCCAGCGCCAGTCCCAGCGCCCTGGGCAGCTGGCTTCCCGCTGGAAAATCCGCGCCCTGGGCCATTCCCTCCAAGGAAGCTCAGCGGCGGCGCCTGCTGCCGGGGCTGGCGCAAAAGCACGGACTTCCCATCGCCTACGCCAGCCGCGTGGGTGCGGAAAGCTGGCTGCTCTTCGATGGAGGTTCCGGCCTGGCCCTGCCCGATGGCCGCTGGCAGGGCGGCGAGGCCTTTCAGGAAGGCACCCTCATGGTGGATCCTGCCGCGTCGGGCCAGCCCTGGCGCACCGTGGAAGAAGGACCCTGGCTGCGCAAGGCCCTGGTGACCGGCATCCGGGACAACCTCGCCAAGCAGGGCCTGCAGGCCCTGGTGCTGGGCCTCTCCGGCGGCATCGACAGTGCCGTGGCCGCCGCCTTGGCGGTGGAAGTCCTGGGCCCTGATCGCGTCCTGGGCGCCGCTCTGCCCACGCGGTTCAGCAGCGCGGCGAGTTCCGATCTCGCCGAGCAGCAGGCCCGGCATCTGGGCATGGGCTTTCTCAAACTGGATGCGGATGCGCCCTTCGCAGGGTTTGGTGCCGCTTTGCAGAAGGCCCTGCCGGGCCGGGACTTCAGTCTCACCGATGAGAACCTGCAGAGCCGCTGCCGGGGCAGCCTGCTCATGGCGCTCACCAC
>JAYVRY010000237.1:0-14018 GCA_043775845.1 Acidobacteriota bacterium | reverse complement strand
GCGCCCTCGAAGCCATCCTCCAGGAAACACCCCTACAATGATCCCCACCGCCACCCAGCGGACACCCGCCCCCTACCGGACACCTGCCCTTATTTGATTACAGGTGTACGACACCACCGACCGAACCCCGAGGCTTCCAAGCGGGGATCAGGCCAAGAGCCCCGCCCACTCCGCCAGCACCCGCTGCGCCTGCAGCATGGGCCCGTCCGTGGTGCCCAGCAGGGGCAGGCGCACGGCACCATCAGGGCTGAACTGGGCGCCTTTCTTCTGGCCCACCCAGGCCATGAGCTTGGCGGGATCCAGCGGGGTCTGGGGGCTGAGGCGGAACTTCAGCTGGCCCTTGTCCACGGCCACTTCGGATACAGCGAGGTGCTGGGCGCGCAGCTTCACCTTGAGCAGTTCGAAGAAGCGGATGGTGTCTTCGTCCTCGTCACTGATGCGGCCGAAGCGGTCCTCCAGGTCCAACTTGTAGAGTTCCAGTTCCTGTTCGTCGCGCAGTCTTGAGATGCGCTTGTAGGCCACCAGCCGCTCGGCGGCCTGATCGATCCAGCGGCGACTGAGCTGGGCGCCAGGCGCCAGTCCGTCGAGTTTGACTTCGAAGGCACCGCTGGGCTGGCCCTGCAGTTCCTGGAGGGTTTCCTCCAGCAGCTTCACATAGAGTTCGAAGCCGATGTCGTGGATGTGGCCGGACTGTTCGCCACCCAGCAGGTTGCCCGCGCCGCGCAGTTCCAGATCCATGGCCGCGATGCGAAAGCCCGAGCCCAGTTCCGAGAAGTCTTCGAGGGCCTGCAGGCGCTTGCGGGCATCTTCGCTCACCTCATGCTTGGGCGGGATCATCAGGTAGGCGTAGGCGGGCACATCGCTGCGCCCCACGCGGCCCCGCAACTGGTAGAGCTGGCTGAGGCCGAAGGCATCGGCACGGTGGACGATGAGGGTATTCGCATTGGGCACGTCGAGGCCGTTTTCGACAATGGTGGTCGCCACCAACACATCGATGCGGCCCTCCATGAAGCCCAGCATCACCTGCTCCAGGGCATCATCGGTCAACTGACCGTGGCCCACGCCCACGCGGGCATCGGGCACCAGCTCACGCACGCGGGCGGCGATGGAAACAATCGATTCCACGCGGTTGTGCACCAGGTAGACTTGGCCGCCCCGGCGCAGCTCGAATTGGATGGCCGTCTGCACCAGCTCGTCGCTCCAGGGCGCCACCACGGTTTCGATGGCCAGGCGATCTTTCGGCGGTGTCTCGATGAGGCTGATTTCGCGCAGCCCCGTGAGGCTCATGTGCAGGGTGCGGGGAATGGGCGTGGCGCTGAGGGCCAGCTGATCCACGTTGAGGCGGAGCTTTTTCAGCTTTTCCTTGTGGCCCACGCCGAAGCGCTGTTCCTCGTCGATGACCACCAGACCCAGATCTGCAAACTTTACGCGGGCCCCCAGCATTTGGTGCGTGCCCACCACGATCTCGATCTTGCCGTCCGCCAGCTCCTGGAGGATGCGTTTCTGATCCACAGGATCCACGAAGCGGTTCAGCATCTCGATGCGGATGGGGAAGCCCGCGAAGCGTTCCTTGAAGGTCCGAAAATGCTGGAAGCAAAGAATGGTGGTGGGGCAGAGCACGGCCACCTGCTTGCCTTCCAGCGCCACCTTGGCCGCAGCCCGCATGGCCACTTCCGTTTTGCCGAAGCCCACGTCGCCCACTAGCAGGCGGTCCATGGGGCGCGGCGATTCGAGATCGGCCTTCACGGCCTCGATGGCCTCGATCTGATCCGGCGTGGGTGTGAAGGGGAAGCTGGCATCAAAGGCCGCCATGTCGGGGCCGTCCGGCGGATAGGCGTGGCCCTTCTCCAGCTTGCGCTGGGCGTAGAGCTTCAGCAGCTCGTCGGCCATGTCGCGGATGGCCTTCTTGGCCTTGCGCTTGACCTTGGCCCAGGCCGCGCCGCCCAACTTGTCCAGGGGCGGCAGGTGGCCCTCGGCGCCGCTGTAGCGCTGCATGAGGTCGGCCCGTTCCAGGCTCACGTTCAGCTGGCCACCATCGGCGTAGCGCAGCTGAAGCACTTCCTGTTCCTCGCCCCCCACGGTGAGAATGGCGAAGCCCATGAATTCGCCAATGCCGTGGTCCATGTGCACCACGCGGTCGCCGGGCTTGAGGTCACGCAGGTCCGACAGGAAGGCCGAGCTGCGCGATTTCTTCGGCGCGGCCTGGATGGCCTTGCGGCCGAAGACTTCCCGCTCCGTCAACACCACCAGGGCCGGTTCCTTTAGGTGGAATCCGGCGTGCAGGGACAGATGCAGGGCCCGGCAACCCACCTCGGTGCCGTAGGCGTGCGGCAGTTCGTACTCGCGGATGAATTCCTGGAAACGATCCCGCATGCCCGGCGTGGAGCCCGCCAGGAACACCTTGTGGCCCGTGAGGGCGAGATCCTGCAGGTGATCGGCCAGTTCCCTCAGGCGGCCCTGGAACTCCCGCACGGGCTGCGCGGCCAGGGGCACCGTGGCTTCGCTCTGCCATTCGGTGAGGTGCAGGGTGGGTCGGCTGGGATCCGATGGCAGGAAGCGGTCCTCGAAATCGGGACACACCACGCCGCCCCGCCGCAGCATGGCCAGGCCCTCTTCGATGCGCGTGCGCTCGGCATCCCGCAGCGCTTCTTCCCAGGCGCCATCGAGGCGCACTCGGAGGCAGGGCGGCACCCAGTGGACCAGCTGGCCCTTGGGCTGCGACAGCAGCGGATGGAACAGCTCTTCGCCGGGGAAGTGGCCGTGGGTGGCCAGCCGCGCGCGGCGGAAGGCCAGGTCATCCTCGGGTTCCTGCGTGAGGTGGGCGCGGGCAGCCACGGCCGCCAGCAGCGGCTCGCCGTTCCCACGCTCACCTTCGAAGCGCGGGTAGAGCGTCAACAGCTCCAGCGCCTCACCGGTGCGACGTTGCGTATCAGGATCGAAGGGGCTGAGCCGCTCCAGCTCATCGCCGAAGGTCTCCAGCCGCAGGGGCTGTTCCAGATGGTCAGGCCACAGGTCCACCACCATGCCGCGCGAGCTGAATTCGCCCGGGGCCGAAGCCATCTCCGTGCGCCGGTAACCCAGGGCCACCAGGGTTTCCAACAACAGCTCGCGGGGCAGCTCAGCGCCCTTGCGCAGCTCCAATTTTTGCTTCTGGAACCAGGTGGGATGGGGCAGCTTTTCGCAGGCGGTGAGGGGCCCCGTCACCAGGATCTGGACCCGCCGTTCCAGCAGGCCCACCAGGGCCGAGAGGCGTTCGCGCAGCACCATGCCCGGGGGGCTGCTTTCGCCGCCCACGTAGGCCGTGAAACCCGGGAAGTAGGCCACGCCCGTGCCCGGCAGAAGCACCTGAAGATCCTGGGCCAGGATGCGGGCCTCGGCTTCACTGGGGGCATCCACCCACAGGGACTGCGCCTTGCCATCCCGGCGCACCCAGGTGGCCAGCACCAGGGCCAGGGCGGAAGGGGACATCCAGCGAAGCTTGGCCCCGGCCGCCTCGAGCCCCCCGGAAGGGGTTTCAGCTGACCGGAGTAGATCTCGCAGATCGTGGCCCGTATCATTCATAGATCCTTCCAGAGTGCCCGATGCCCCCCCGCCTGTCTTTTAGAAAGGTCAACCCGTGACCATCGCTGGACCCATGTCCCGCCGCTGGAGCCTCCGCACGCACCTCACCTGGGTGGTGCTGCTGGCCCTGCTGCCGGCCATGGCCATCCAGTACGCCACCAACCTGGAGCGTCGCCACGAAGCGAAGGCCAGGGCCCAGGAACTCCTCATGCAACTGGTGGATACCCTGGCCAGTCAGCAGGAGCAGGTCGCCGCCTCGGCGCAGCAGATTCTCACCACCCTGTCTTTCCTGCCCCAGCTGCATAGTGGGGATGGCCCTGCTCTGAACCGCATCCTGAAATCCCTGCAGCAGGAGGACCGCCGCTTCGCGAACCTGGTGGCCCTGGATCCGGAAGGCCGGGTGCTGGCCTCCTCCCTGCCACCCTCCAATCAGGTGGCGACCGACCGGCTGTATTTCAAGGAAGCCCTCCGCACCCGCCGCTTCACTGTGGGCGAGTACGTCATCGGACGCATCTCGGGGGCCCGCACCCTGCACTTCGCCCTGCCAGTCCTGGATGAGCATCGGCGCGTCACGGCGGTGCTGGTGGCAGCCTACAGCACCGACCACTATCAGGAGCTCTTCAACACCTCCGCCCTGCCCGCCGAGACGTCGCTGACTGTGGCGGATCACGCCGGCGCGGTGCTCTTCCATCAGTCCCAGCTCATTCCCAAATACGGATCCCTGGTCGGAACCAAGCTCCATTCCCAGCAGCTGCTGGGGAGCTCCTCCCGGGGCTGTTACTGGGCGCCCCGGCGGGATGGGGAACGGACGCTTTATGCCTTCCGCCAGATCCGCACGAACGGAGCGGCCAAGCCCTACCTCTACCTGCAGGTGGGGCGGCCCGAGTACCAGGTGTTCGGGGAAAGCATCCGGGCCGACCAGCGGAACCTGCTCCTGCTGCTGATCACCGGGGTCCTGGCATTGATCGCCGCCCGGGCCGTGGGGCACCGCATGATCGCCGATCCCATCCGCACCCTGGTGGAAAGCTCGCGCCACATCGGCCAGGGCGATCTGTACCACCGGCCCGAGTTGCGCGTGGCCTCCCGGGAAGTGGCCAAGTTGGGCGAAGAGCTGGGCCGCATGAGCCGCGCCCTGGCCCTGCGCGAGGAAGAGCAGCTCCGCACGCAGGAGGCCCTGCTGAACACCCAGCGGCTGGAGAGCCTGGGCGTACTGACGGGGGGCATCGCCCACGACTTCAACAATCTGCTGGCCGCCGTGCAGGGCAATCTCAACCTGGCCCAGTTGCAGCTCGATCCCGACAGCTCAGTGTTCCGCGCCCTGGTGCAGGCCGAAATGGCGGTGGAAAAGGCCGCCGACCTCACCCGGCAGATGCTGGCCTATTCAGGCCGGGGCCACGTTGTGGTGAAGCCCCTGGACCTGAACCAGATGGTGGATGAGATGATCCACCTACTCCACGTTACGCTGTCGAAAAAGACGGATCTCCGGCTCAACCTGGCCCCGGCGCTTCCGCCCATCCTGGCCGATGGCGCCCAGATCCAGCAGGTGGTCCTGAACCTGGTCACCAACGCCGCCGAGGCCATCGGCCACCAGGAAGGCACCATCACCGTATGCACCCGGGCCGAGGTGATGGACCTCGTGAGCCTCGAGCTCCTTTGCCCCTCCCAGGGCCTGGAGGCCGGGACTTACGCCGTGCTGGAAGTCACGGATTCGGGCTGCGGCATGGAGCCAGAGCTGGTCGAACGCATTTTCGATCCGTTCTTCACCACCAAACCCACGGGCCACGGCCTGGGCCTGTCCGCCATCCACGGCATCCTCAAAACCCACCGGGCCGGCATCCACATCCTGAGTGCGCCTGGCGTCGGCACCACGTTTCAGATCTTGCTTCCAGCGACTCAGGAAGTGCTGCCAATCCCCTCTTTCGAAAGCTCCGCCCCCCGGATTCTCTTCGAGGGAGTGGCCCTGGTGGCCGACGATGAACCCATGGTCCTGGACTTCGCGGTGGCCGCCCTCGAATCCATGGGCTTCGACGTGCTCAGCGCCCGGGATGGCGCCGAGGCCCTGGCCAAGTTCCAGGCGGCGCCAGGCCAGATCCGCCTCGCCTTGCTGGATCTGACCATGCCCCGCATGGATGGCCTGGAAGTCTTCGCCGAACTGCGCAAGGCCCAGCCCTACCTGCCGGTCATTCTCAGCAGTGGCTACGATGCCGATGCCTCCGCCCAGAAACTGGTGGAGCTTGGACAGGTCTATTTCCTGCCCAAGCCCTATCCCATCCGTGAACTTCGGAAAGCCGTGCTGGAAGTCCTGGCCGAGAGTGAGAGCGTCAGATCTCCCGAACCGCCCAATCCCGGGGCATGAGCACCCGGTCCCACCACACACCGGCCTCGCTGCGCTTGCCCACAGCCAGGAACATGTTCACCTCGGCGCCTCGTGGAAGGTCAAGAAGCGCCTTGGCCCGCCAGGGATCGAAGCCCTCCATGGGGCAGCTGTCATAGCCTTCGGCCCGCAATGCGAGCATAAAGGTGGCCGCTGCCAGGGCCGTGCTCTTGTGGGCCATGACGCGGACATCGGATCGCGACATGAGGTTCGGCATGGGCTTGAACAGGGAGGCGATGCGGCTCACGGCCCGCTTGAGGGGCCCGAGGATGCCGAAGGGCCCGGTGGTGTAGATCAGGGGAATGATCTTCTTGTAGTAGGAGGCCTGGCTGGGGCGCAGGGGGCCCCTGCTTTCAAAAGTCCGGACGATTTCATCGCGGTTCCGCCGCCAGGTATCGCGATGGGTGACCAAGGCGATCAGCAGAGGCGCCGACTTGGCGGGCAGTTGCTCCAGGCAGGCGGCGTTGGCCGCCTGCCTTGCCCTCGGATCGCGGATGACCACGAATTCCCAAGGCTGGAGATTGCTGGAACTGGGCGCCAGCCGGGCCGCATCGAAGCAGCGATCCAGCACGTCCTGCGGCACTGCGTCCGGCAGGAAATCCCGAACCGTGCGGCGGGCTTCCACCGCGGCGTAGAAGGATGGCTCAGGCATCCGGCGCCTCCACCTGGGGCTGAGCGACGACGGGCTCAGGAGCCTCCATGCCCAGGCGCGCTCGGGTCCAGGCCCAGATCTTGGCCAGGGTGGTTTCCTCCACGATCTCGAAGAACACGGGTACCACAATCAGCGTGAGGAAGGTGGAGGTGATGAGGCCACCCACCACGGCGCGGGCCATGGGAGCGCGCATTTCGGCCCCGGCGCCCAGCGCCAGGAAGAGGGGCAGCATGCCGCCGATCATGGCGAAGCTGGTCATGAGGATGGGCCGCAACCGCACGGTGCCCGCGCGGATGATCGCCTGGCGGCGCGATATCCCTTCCTCCCGTTCCAGGTGCAGCGCGTGGTCCACCAACAGGATGGCGTTCTTCGTCACCAGGCCCATGAGCAGGATCATGCCGATGCTGGTCATCATCGACATGGAATCGCCGGTGACGAGGAGCATGAGCACCATGCCCACCATGGAAAGCGGCAGGCTGGCCATGATGGCGATGGGCAGCTTGAAGCTTTCGAACTGACTGGCCAGCACGAAGTAGATGAAGAACACCGCCAGCAGGAGCGAGGTGCCCATGTAGCCCGCGGTTTCCTTGCTGTCGCGGGTTTGGCCCAGGAACTCCACGCGCACACCTTCCGGCAGCTGGCCGCTGCGCTTCAGCTCTTCCACCTTCTTGGCCGCCCCGGCACTGACTTCACCCAGGGTGGAGCCGTCGAAATTGGCGTCAATTTCCACTTCTTCCATGAGGTCATGGCGCTGCAGCTTGGCGGGCGCGATGCCCTCTTCGAAGCGCACCACCTGATTGAGGCGCACCAGTGGGTGCTTGCCGCCGCCCAGATCCTTGGTGCTCACCACAGTCATGTTGGCCAGCTGGGTGGTGAAGCGGCGTTCCTGGTCGGCCAGGCGGACGCGCACGTCGCGCTGCTCGCCCTTTTCGTCTTCGAATTTGGCCACCTTTTCGCCATCCACCAGGGGACGCACCATCTGGGCTACCAGGGCCGGGCTCACACCCAGATCCGACGCGGCCTTGCGGTCGATGACCAATTTAAGTTCCGGCTTGCCGCTATCCAGACTGGTGGTGACATCCACCGCGCCGGGCACGCTGCGCAGCGCTTCCTTCACCAGGGGCACGGCCCGGATGACCGCATCCCGATCAGGGGCTTGCACGGCCACCATGATGGGATACGAGGTGCCCCAATCGCTCACGGCGCCCACGGCCGCATCCACGCCGGCCACCGAGCGGAAACCTTCGCGGATCTGGCGACGGATCACGATCTGATTGGGACGACGCCCCTCCTTCAACTTCACGTAGATGCCGCCAGAAGCGACGGTGCCATTGAGGCCTGTGCCGATGGTCGTGTAGGTGAGTTCCACGCCGGGAACCGCCTTGATGACATTCTCCAGGGCCAGGGCCCTTTCGCGCGTGGAGGCCAGGCTGGAACCTGGTTCCGACTTGAAGGTCACCTGCAGATCACCTCGGTCGAAGTCGGGCATGAAGTTGTTGCCGAGCAGGCCCGATAGCATCATGGCCAGCACCCAGCTGCCGAAGCCCAGACCCATCACGGTCCAGCGGTGGTTCAGCGACCATTCGATGGCGGTCTTGTAGAGGGCCTCCCAGCGGTCGAGCACGCGGCCAAAAGCCTCCACGCTGCGCATGATGGGATTGCGGCCCTGGTAGTGCACGTGGCCATCGGCGCTCTTCTCGTGCTCGGGATCGGGCCAGACGGCACTGAGCATGGGATCGAGCGTGAAGCTCACGAACAGCGACACCGCCACGGCGAAGGCCACCACGATGCCGAAGGGGAAGAAGAACTTGCCCACGATGCCGCCCATGAAGGCCACGGGCACGAACACCGCGAGAATCGACAGTGTCGTGGCGATGACCGCGGGGCCGATTTCGGCCGTGCCTTCGCGGGCCGCAGTGATGTGATCCTTGCCCATTTCCGCGTGCCGCGTGATGTTTTCGCGCACCACGATGGCATCATCGATGAGAATGCCGATGGCCAGGCTGAGGCCCATGAGCGTCATGGTGTTGAGGGTGAAATCCATGGCCCGCATGACAATGAATGTCGAAATCACCGACACGGGCAAGGTGAGGCTGGTGATGAGGGTGGAGCGCCAGCTCTTCAGAAAGAAGAAGACGATGATCACCGTGAGCAGGCCGCCCACGTAGATGGACACGTTCACGTCATCCACGTTGTCGATGATGAAGCGGGCGTTGTCCTTGGCCGTGACCACTTCCACGCCCTGCTTCGAGAGCTCGGGCTTCAGCTCCTCCAACGCCTTTTCCACAGCCTTGACCATGGCCACGGTGTTGCCGCCGGTCTGCCGCTGGAGCTCCAGAGCCACCACATCCTTGCCGTTGAGGCGGGCCAAGCTGCGCTTCTCCTTGATGCCATCGACAACCTTGGCCACTTCCTGCAGCTCGATGGGGCGGCCTTCCTTGTTGCCCACGATGACGTGGTTGAAGTCGGATACGGATCTCGCCTTGGCGTCGACCTTCACGGAGACTTCGCGGTTGCCCTGCAGCAGGTTACCGCTGGGAATGGCCATGGTGTCGCTGCCCAGGGCGCTCTTCACGGCCTGGAGCGACAGTCCCTTGGATTCGAGCTGTTGGGGATCGATGTTGATGAGGATCTCGCGGGTGCTGACACCAGCCGGATCCACTTTGCCCACGCCGTTGATGTTCTCGATGCGGCGCTTGAGGAAGTCTTCGGCGATGCGCGTCAACTCGCGGTCATTCATGTCCGCGTGCTTGGCGTCGGGTTTCACCACCAGGGACAGCACCGGTAGCTGGGCCGGATCGAACTTGGAAATGACCGGCTCTTCGATGTTGCTGGGCAGGTCGCGGCGGATCTGACCGATCTTGGTGCGCACATCATTGAGCGCGTTGTCCACGTTGCGGCCCAGGTGGAACTGGATCACGAGTGTGCCCAGGCCCTCCTGGCTCGTGGAACTGATCTCCTTGATCTTCTCGATGGGATTGACGGCCTCCTCGATCTTGCGGACCACATCCTGCTTGACGGATTCGGGACTGGCGCCGGGGTAGATGACGGACACGGTGACGGTGGGAATGTCGGTGTTGGGGTACTGGTCGATGCCCAGGCTCTTCACGGAGAAGAGGCCCAGCACCACCAGGGCCAGCATGATGCAGACCGTGAATACGGGACGGCGGATGGAGAGGTCAGATAGGAACATGGATTACTTCCCTCCCTTGGTGGCAGTGGGGGTGGTGGTGGTGATTACCCGGAGGCGGCTGCCATCGCCCACCAGATCCTTGCCGCTGTCGATGACCTGCACGCCCACGGCCAGGCCGCTGACGGGACGGAAGCCATCCTGCTCGGGGCCGAGGGCCACCTTCTTGCGGCGCGCCACATCCTGTTCGGCGATGTAGAGTTCCGCGTCCAGATCCTGGGCCTTCAGCAGGGTCGCGGGCAGGGCCGCACGCTTGGTGTCGCCTTCGCCGAGGATGACGCCTTCCACGAAGAGGCCGCCCTTGAGTAGGCCATCCGCATTGGCCACTTCCACGCGGACGCGCAGGGTACGGCCATCCTGGGAAAGGCTGGGGCTCACCTGGGCCACGCGGCCTTCCACCATGCGCTCCAGACCCACGGCCCGGAAGGTGGCCCGCTGGCCGACTTTCACGGTGGCCATGGCCTCGGTGGGCAGATCGGCGCGGATTTCCAGCTTGCGGTTGTCCACCACTTCAAAGGCCAGTTGGCCGGAATTCAGCATTTCGCCGGGCTGCACCACGCGGCGGGCCACCTGCCCCGCGAAGGGGGCCACGAGACGGGCCTTCTTCAGCCGCAATTTGGCCAGGCCGAGGTTGCTTTCAGCCGCCTGGGCCGCAGCCTTGGTGGCGTTGTAGACCGTCTCGGCCTGTTGGGCGGCCTGGCGGGTGATGCTCCGCTTCTCCAGCAGGGCCACGGCTCGATCATTGTCGCGCTGGGCCTGCAGGGCCTGGGCTTTGGCCTGGGCTGACTGGGCTTCGGCCGCCTGCACACCCAACAGGTAGTCATCCTCGTCCTGGGCACCCAGCAGGGCGCCCGCGGCGACGGTATCGCCTTCCTGCACAGCCACGCGGGTGACGCGGCCCGTAACTTCGGCCTTCAGTTCGGCGCGGTTCACGGCCAGCAGGGTGCCGGTGAAGGCGACTGCGGGACGAAAGCTCCGCTCCTGAACCGGCACCAGTGTAACGGCCACCGTGCCTTCGGCTTTCACCGTGGACTGGTGGCTCAACTCGCTGTTGCGCTGGCCGCGGTGGAAGGTGGCCGCCCCGGCGATGACGACCACGGGCAGGGCGATGTAGAGAAGGAGGGCTTTGCGGTTCATGTTCGACTCCATGGATTCATCGGTATCAGGATGGGACTGACCTCACCGTCAGGCTCTGCCAGGCGGCGAGGTGGGGGGCCCGGGGGGGACTTCGCCAGCGCAGCTGGCAGGCGGTCCCCCCCGGACAGCATCAAAGAGGGGGCAATCCCAACGAACGGCGCTGGTCAAAGTGGGCAGACCAGAGGCCCAGTTCGGCGCGGCGCCGCTGGCTCTCGGCCTGGCGCTCGGCGCGTTCCGCCTGCAGGAGATCGAGGGAGGTGATGAGCCCCTGGTCGAAGGCCTCACGGCTCATGCGGAGGGCCTCCCCGGCGGCGTCGTGGGCCCGTCGGGCGGCGTCATTCAGTGCGACGGCCTTTTCCAGCTCTCGGTCGGCGCTGCTCTGCTCGATGGCCACGGTGCGCTCGCGGTCGATGCGGGACTGCTTCAGCTGCTCAAGCTGGGCCCGGTTCTGGGCCCGCTTGCCCGAGCTGCGCAGCCCGTCAAAGACCGGGAACTTCATGGTCACGCTCAGCTTCCAGGCGTCGTAGGGCTCCTTGAAGAGGTTGTCGGTCTTGGCGGCCTGGTAGCCGTAGCTGGCGCTGAGGTCGAACTTGGGTCGCAGGTCCGACTTGATGATCTTGTCGTTGGCCCGGTACATGGCCTCCTGCTGCTTGAGCTGGGCCAGCTCGCTGCGCTCCGCCCCGGCGGGCTTGGGGCCTGCATCGGCCTGGCCCATGTCCGCCAGGCTGATGGGGGTTTTCGGATCCAGCCCCAGCTGCCCGTTGAGGATTTCCTGGGCCCGCTTCACCTGGGCCTCGGCCTGCAGCGCCTCGGGAATCACGGCCAGCCATTCGCTCTCGGCCCGCAGCCGGTCCAGTTCCGTGGCGGTCTGGGCCTCGAGCTTGGCCTTCACATCCGACACGAACTGTTCGGCGGTGCTCCGGCGCGAGGCGATGACTTCCTGCTCTGCCTGTGCGGCCAGCACGCCCAGGTAGGCCTTGGCCACGCCATGCAGCACATCCAGCTCCGCGGTGGAGTAGGCCAGGCTGGCCTCCTGCTCGCCCATCACGGCGATGTCCACCGCCGTGCCCAGCTTGCCCCAGTAGAAGAGGGGCTGAGTCAGGTTGGCCTGGCTGGTGTAGACGCTGCGGGTGCCCACCAGGGAACTCACAGGAAAACCCAGCTTCGGGGCCAGATCCGCGAAGCCGCTATTGAGCGCAGAGACATCCCGCACCCGGGTGAAGTCACCCACGAGGGTCAGCTGCGGCAGAGCATCGGCGCGGGTGCTGGTGATGAGGCCCCGGCGCTCTTCCACGCGGGCCTTGGCGGCCCGAAGCATGGGGTTTTCGTGGCGCGCGCGGCTCAAGGCTCCGGGAAGATCCAGAGACAGGGGAGCGACCACAGATGGGAGTTGGGCCGGGGGCGGGGTGAGCGCGGGGGCCTGGAGGGCGGGCGGTGAGATCAGGAGCATGAGTCAGTTCCTCGGCAACGGGAAGGCCTCGGGGACGCCAAGCCCCCGCAAGCTGAAATCAATGTGGTGCTGGATGGTCGTTTCCAGGTCCTCGGGGTAGTTCGGATTTCCGCGGATCAGTCGGACGATCCCGAGTGAATTCCGAAAATGGATCATCAGCCCTTGGATGCTCACGCCCATGGCGAAGAGGGCATCCTCATCCAGGTCGGGCCGCAGCACCTGCAGGCAGGCCATCAGGTAGGACACATAGGGCTGCAGGTGCTGCATGAGCAGATCGGCGGAGGCTGGCCGGGGCGCCTGCATCTCACGGGACATGAGGACCATGGCCGCCTCATCCACGGGGTCGGCGCCCTGGCAGGACATGATCTCCGTGGTGAAAGCACGAATGTAATCCTGGAAACCCTGCAGGGCGGCCTTCCGGGCACCGGGCGACCCAGCGGGCGGCAAATCCGCCAGCAGGGAGACCGGCGAGACCTTGCGGGCGAAGATGGCCTTGAGGGCCTCGGCGTAGAGCCCCTCTTTGCCGCAGAAGTGATAGGTCACCAGCGCCGAGTTGGCTTTGGCGCTCTTGGCAATCTCGCGGATGCCGGCCCCGTCGAAGCCCTTGGAGGCGAAGTGCAGGATGGCGGATTCGATGAGCCTGGTTCTTGTGTCCTGGGCCAGGGGTGGGGATGTCATGCGATGCCTCTTGACCATGAATCAATCGAGTGATTAATTCGCTCTTCAAAGATTAATCACTCGATTAATCTTGTCAAGCCGGGAATTTTGTCTTCAGTCATCGCATTCATCAGAACCCCATGCGATTCTGATACCTCGCGGAGTCAACCTATGCTCTTCCTGGTCTTCTATTTCACCCTGTTTGTCGTGCTGATTTTTCAGGGCACGCATATCGCTGCGGAGGTCAAGACGCCCCTCGGCACCTTGCCCGAAGAGGTGGGCCAGAACCCCGTGGCTGCGGCCCGCTGGGGAATTCTGCTCATCACGGTCGGTTTCTTCGGATCCGTGGTGGGCCTGCTCGGCTACGTATCGCCCGGCTTAGCCGCCATCCGCACCGCGATCCTCGCCCTGGGCCTCGGTATCCTCGCCCTGTACGGCCTCTGGGTGGTCTTCCTGGGCCGCAAGCCCGAGTTCATGGGCAAGCCCGCCGCAGCCGACGACCACGGGCATGGCCACCACTAGCATGCCGGCCCTTGGATGAGAAAAGGCGGCCGGTTGGCCGCCTTTTCATGTGGAACGATGCTTACGGGGTCGCGAACTAGACCTTCTGGACGTTGGTGGCCTGGGGGCCCTTCTGGCCCTGGGCCACTTCGAAGCTGACGCGCTGGTTCTCGTCGAGGGTGCGGAAGCCGCCACCCTGGATGGCGGTGTGGTGGACGAAGAGGTCAGCGCCACCCTCGTCGGGGGTGATGAAACCGAAGCCCTTTTCAGCGTTGAACCACTTGACGGTGCCTTGAGCCATGACTGTTTCCTGCAGAATGTCTGGTGATGTTGTAGCGATGACTGTCCCCAGACAAGGCCGTCATTGCATGTGTGAGGTCCGCCCTTGGCGGGTCACGCGAACAGCATGACAGGGTTGTGGCGAAAGATAGCCCTTTTCTGCAACCAAACCCTCTGATTCCGCATGCAGGGTCGGGTCAGAACCGCAGGACCAGCC
>JAYVRY010000236.1:0-14273 GCA_043775845.1 Acidobacteriota bacterium | reverse complement strand
CGCCCCAGCCCGAAGGGTTGATGGCAAAGGGCCCCCATGCTGTGTCGGCGGGCTTGAACGGTGAACCCGCACCGCCCTGCGCCCCCCTCCGTGCCTGGAGGCCCTTTGCCATCAATGCAGCCCCTATCGATTACTTGGACGGGCTCCTAGGATGTTCCTTACCATGCCTCGGCGATTCCCCGTTCTCCAGCTCAGGACCCGGATCACCCTCCTGGTCAGCGCGGTCCTGGTCCTGGCCCTGCTGGTCACGGGGCTCATGGTGCATTGGCGGATGGAACAGCAGACCCGGGAATCGCTGGGCGAAAAGGTCATCCTGCTGTCCCGGATCATGTCCGAGTCGGAGGTGGTCCGCGATGGCCTGAGCGGGAAACGCCCCGCCGGAGGAGTGCAGGCCTTCGCCGAGCAGCTGCGCCTCGAGTCGGGTGTGGACTACGTGGTCGTCATGGACATGAAGGGCCTCCGGCTCTCCCATCCCAACCCCTCCCTCATCGGTGCGCGCTTTGCGGGTGGCGATGACGCGGACGTGTATCGGGGGCGCTCCTACCTGTCCGTGGCCAAGGGCACGCTGGGGGTTTCCCTCCGAGCCTTCACGCCCGTGCGGGAAGGGGGACGCCAGGTGGGGGCCGTGGCCGTGGGCCTGCTCCAGTCCGGGGTGGACCGCGCGGTGGTGAGCGTGCGCAAACGCATCGCCCTGGGGGGAGCCATTGGCGCCGTGGCCGGCATCCTGGGTGCCATGGTCTTGGCCCGCCGCATCAAACGCATCCTCCTGGGCATGGAGCCGCAGGAAATCGCGACCCTCCTTCAGCAGCGCAACGCCATGCTCCATTCGGTGCGGGAAGGCATCATTGGCGTGAACCAGGATCTGGTGGTCACCATCGTCAACGAGGAGGCCTCGCGCCTGCTTGCGCTGGCGGGCAACCAAGGCGATATCGTGGGCCGCAACCTTGAGGAGGTTCTGCCCAGTTCGAGACTGCGCGCCGTGGTGGAAACGGGCCAGGCGGAGTACGACCAGGAGAGCGACATCCTGGGCCTGAAGATCCTCACGAACCGGGTGCCCGTGCTGGTGGACGGGCACATCGCGGGGGCCGTGGCCACCTTCCGGGATAAGACGGAAGTGAACCGGTTGGCCGAGCAGCTGACGGGCGTTCGCTTCTACGCCGATGCCCTCCGGGCCCAGACCCACGAATTCATGAACAAGCTCCATGTGATCCTGGGGTTGGCCCGGCTGGAGGAATACGAGCGGCTCAAGAGCTTCATCGTGGGCGTGGCCGGGCGTTTCGACGACGAAGTGGGCTTCGTGGTGCAGCGTATCAAGGATCCCGTGGTCGCGGGTTTCCTGCTGGCCCGCTTCGCCTCCGCAAGGGAGCAGAACATCGTCATGCAACTGGAACCGGAAACCTCCCTGCCACTCTGTTCCGATGAGGCCATCTCCCATGACCTTGTCACCGTGCTGGGCAACCTGTTGGAGAACGCCGTCGAGGCCATCGGGGATGGCGCCCGGCGGGAGATCCAAGTGACGCTTCGCCCCGAGGGCCCGCTGCTGCACCTCTCCGTGACGGATACAGGGCCCGGGCTGCCCGGGGAGGTCATCGCCCAGGCTTTCATGTTGGGTTTCTCCACCAAGGGTGAGCGACGTGGGCTGGGGCTTTGGCAGGCCGCCCGCACCATCGAGGCCCGGGGCGGCAGCTTGACCGCGCAGAATCAGGAAGGAGGCGGGGCCCTCTTCAGCGCCACCCTTCGCCTCTTCTCCGGGGAGACACCATGATCCGCGTGCTGCTGATCGAAGACGATCCCATGGTGGCCGAGCTCAACCGCCTCTACCTCGGTCGCGTGAGCGGTTTCGAGTTGGTGGCCTCGGTGCGAAGCGCTGCCGAGGGGCTGACGTTGTTGCAGAAGAATCCCGTGGACTTGCTGCTGCTGGACATCTTCATGCCCGGTCAAAGCGGCCTCGAACTCATGGAGGAAATCCGGAGGCAGGCCCTGGATGTGGATGTGATCTTCGTAACCGCGGCCAGGGACACGGCCACCATCGGCAAGGCCCTGAAGCTGGGCGCGGTGGACTACCTCATCAAGCCCTTCGAATTCGAGCGCCTCAAACAGGCCCTGGAACACTACGGTGAGACCCACCGCCTCATCCGTGGCGTCGCTTCATTGGATCAGACCGAACTCGATCAGCGGCTGGCCCGGCGGCCGATGGAAGGTCGGGCTGTCGATGAGCTGCCGAAGGGGGTTGATCGAAGCACCTTCGACAAACTGTTGCAGGTCATCGAGGCCCGGTCCGTGGACCAGCCCTGGTTCACCAGCGAGGAGATCGCGCAAGTGGTGGGCCTCTCGCGGGTATCCGTTCGGAAGTACCTGGAATTTCTCTGCACCCTCAAGACCCTGCGCATGGAACCGGGTTACGGCACGGGTGGGCGCCCCGTCCACCGGTTCCTGCTGCAGAAGGCCTACCTCGGAGTGGCACGCCGCTTCGTTTAGGTTTCGGGCTGCTTACAAAACTTTCAAAACCTGGAATCAACTTTCAGAACCAGCGCGCTCTGGCCGGGCGACCGAGGATGGTTAAAACCCACCCGAAGGTCTCGTGAATTCAGCCATCTTTTGCCTGACCTATTCATGGATCCCTGTTGCCTGAAAGGAGGCTCCGAATGCTCAAGCGTGCCGCATCAAAGCTGTACAACTGGGTCGCCGTCGCGATCGTCCTCGGCGCCCTGACCGGCCACTTTTTCCCCATCATCGCCGTGAAGATGCAGCCCCTGGCCGATGGCTTCATCGCCCTCATCAAGATGCTCATCCCACCCGTGATCCTTTGCAGCGTGGTACTGGGCATCGCGGGATCGGGCAGCATCAAGAAGGCTGGCCGCGTGGGCGGCAAGGCCATCCTCTACTTTGAAATCGTAAGCACCCTGGCGCTGGTGATCGGCCTCGTCATGGCCAACCTGTTCGGACCGGGACGGAGCTTTCACGCCGATCCCTCCAAGCTCGACCCCAAGCTGGTGGCCGGGTACGTGGCTCAGGCCCAGCACATGACCGTGACGGATCACCTGCTGAAGATGATTCCCAAGACCATGTTCAGCGCCTTCACCGATGGCGATGTCCTCCAGGTGCTGCTGATCTCCGTGCTGCTCGGCTTCGCCGTCGCGGCCCTGAATGAAAAGCACAAGGCGCCGCTCATCGGCTTCCTGGAAAACCTCAGTAAGGCTTTCTTTGGCGTCATGCACCAGATCCTCTACCTTGCGCCCATCGGCGCCGGCGCCGCCATCGCCTACACCATCGGCAAGTTCGGCCTGAAGTCCCTGGTGCCCATGGCCCAGCTCATCTTCCTCTTCTACGCCACCTGCGCCCTCTTCATCTTCGTGGTGCTGGGCCTCATCGCAAGGCTGGCGGGCTTCAACATCTTCAAGGTGGTGGGCTACATCAAGAGTGAGCTGCTGCTGGTGCTGGCTACCAGCTCTTCCGAATCCGCCCTCATTCCGCTCATGGAAAAAATGGAAAACCTGGGCCTGTCGAAATCCATCGTGGGCCTCGTGATTCCCACCGGGTATTCCTTCAATTTGGATGGCACCAACATTTACATGACCCTGGCCTCGCTCTTCATCGCGCAGGCCCTGGGCATTGAGCTCACGCTGGGCCAGCAGCTGGGCATCCTCGTGGTGGCCATGATCACCAGCAAGGGCGCCGCGGGCGTCACGGGTTCGGGCTTCATCACGCTGGCTGCCACGCTGGCGGTGGTGCCGGGCATCCCCGTGGCGGGCATGGCGCTCATTCTCGGCATCGACAAGTTCATGTCGGAAGCCCGCGCCATCACCAACCACATCGGCAACTGCATCGCCGCGGTCGTTATGGCCAGCTGGGAGAAGGAACTGGATTGGGACCGCTTCCATGCCGTCCTGGGGAGCAAAGAGAAGGCCACTGTGGTGGTTGCACCCATCCTGGCCAACGAGCTGGAGTAGGCCGACCGGGGGAGGCCTTCCAGGCGGGGGTCGCGGACCCCCGCTTTTTTTGTGGGCGGACGGCAACTTGGCCAGGGGCTTCCACGTGGCCGAGGCACATGGATCGAGGCCTTGCCAGACGCCGATTCCGGGTAGAGTTTGCGGATCCCATCGACCGACTCCAAGGCCACACCGGGAGGCTTGACATGATCCGTGAAACCCTGCTCGGCCGATTGGGATGCCTCGTGCTGTTAGCCCTGTTAGGCTGTTCGCGCCATCCCGGGGGTGGCGCAGCGCCTGTTCTATCACCCACCATCAGCGCCTTCACAGCCACACCCTCCAGCATCACCGCAGGACAAAGCAGCACGCTCTCCTGGGTGGTGTCCGGAGCCATCAGTCTGAGCATCAATGCGAATGTCGGCACCGTTACGGGCACGAACACCGTTGTCAGCCCCACGGTCTCCACCACCTACACCCTTACCGCCACCAACGCCTCGGGCAGCGCCACGGCGACCCTCATCCTCGCGGTGACCACCTCCACGGTGGCGGGCAGCGCCGCGTCGGGCTCGGTACCCGCGCTCCTACCCGCGCGGTTGTCCGTGGGCCTCATGGAGGATCCGGGTGCGACCTGGATGAAGACCAGCGGGGTGCCCTGGGACATGCGCTACCACTACTTCACGGTGGGATGGCGGAACAACTGGGGCTGGGATGTCACCAACTCGGGGCAGTGGGGGCTGGCCTTCATGAAGGAATGCGACACGCTCAACACCATTCCCGTGGTGCAGTACTACTGCATGAACGACGAGCCCGGCGGTGGCGAGGCCCAGTTCTACAGCAAGACCCAGAACGCCGCGACCATGGCTTCGTACTTCGATGATTTCAAGGTGCTCATGCAGCGCTGCAAGGAGTTCGGCAAGCCCGTCCTGGTGCTGATGGAAGGCGATGGCTTCGCCTACATGGAGATCCAAAGCGGCGACAACCCCAATGCGCCTTCAGCCATCGCCAGCACCGGCATGGCGGAGCTGCAGGGTCTTCCCAATACGGCGGCGGGCTGGGGCCTGGCCTTCCTGCAGATCCGGAAATCCGTGGGCGCCACCAACGTGGTGCTGGGCATGCACATCTCGGATTGGGCCACGCAAAAAGACATCGGCTACGTCAGCGTGACGGATCCCCTCCAGCCCGAGGTGGACAAGGCCTATGCCTTCTTGTCGAAGTTGGGACTGGCGGCCAATGTCACCGGACAAACCTTCGATGTGCTGGTGGGCGATCCGCTGGACCGGGATTCGGATTACTACCGGATCGGCCAGGGCGTGAACCGCTGGTGGGATGCCAGTGACAGCGCGCCCATCGCCAGCAAGAGTTTCAACCGCTACGCCGAGTGGCTGCGGCTGTGGAACGTGAAGGCCCAGAAACGATGGGTGCTGTGGCAGATTCCTTTGGGCAACAGCAATCACCTCAACGTACCCAACACGGGCCAGCCCCGTGAAGGCTACAAGGACAACCGACCTGAGTATTTCTTCGGGGGTGATGATACCCACCTGCGGAAGTTCGCCGATGCCGGTGTCATCACCCTCCTCTTTGGGGCTGGGGCCACGGGCCAGTCGATGTACCAGAATGACCTCTACACCGATGGCCAGCCCTTCATGAAGCACCACGCCGGAGCCTTTCTCCAAGCCGGGGGCTTGTCCATCGCAAGATAGGAACCTGCGTCCACTCAAGGATGGAGGCATTGCGGACTCATGGCGCCGGACGAGGTTGCAGGCTATACCTATGATCGCTCCCGGAGAATTCATGTCGCGTGTGACGCCCCTGGCCTCTGTCGTTCTCATGGCGGGGCTGTCACTCGGCGCGGCCCCATCACCAGCCTCGGCCCACCCACCGGCGGCTTCGGAGTCCCTCAAACTCAACCATCTGTTGGACGCCTACTGGGAGGCCTACCTCCTCCGCAATCCCGTCACGGCCACGGCCATCGGTGACAACCGGTACAACGACCGCTTTCCCGATACTCTCAGCGCCAAGGCCCGGGCCCAGGAAAAGGCTTGGGTGAAGCTGTGGCTCCAGCGTCTCGAGACCGTGAAGCGCGCCCGGCTCCTGGGGCAGGATCGCCTGAGCCTCGACATCCTGCGGCGCAGCCTGCGGGAGGATCTGGAAGCCACCCGGTTTCCAGCCCACCTGATGCCCGTGAATCAGACCGGTTCCGTCCCCGTGTTTTTCGCGCAGCTGGGCGCTGGACGCAGCATCCAGCCCTTCGCCACCGCCAAGGACTATGACCAATTCCTGCGCCGCTCGACGGGCTTCATCGCCTGGATGGATCAGGCGATCCTCAACATGCGGGAGGGCCTGGCGAAGGGGGTGGTCCAGCCCCGGGTCGCCATGGAAAAGGTGGTGCCGCAGCTGGACGCGATGCTGGTGGATGATCCCTCGAAGTCCGTGTTCTGGTCGCCCATCACGGCTTTCCCCGAAGCCGTCCGCGCCCCGGATCGTGAACGCCTGGCCGCAGCCTACCGCTCTGCCATCAGCACCCGCATCGTCCCCGCCTATCGCCGTTTGCGCGACTTCATCCGGGATACCTACCTGCCCGCGTGCCGCGACACCGTGGGCTTCCAGGATCTGCCCGACGGGCAGGCCTGGTACGCCCACCAGGTGAAGGTGATGACGACCACCAAGCTGGATCCCGCCACCATTCACGACATGGGCCTGAAGGAGGTCGCACGCATTCTCGGCGAAATGGATGCCGTGCGGCGCCAGGTGGGATTCGAGGGCGACCTGCAGGCCTTCTTCAAGGATCTGAATACCAATCCGAAGTTCTACTTCACCTCCGAAGCGGATCTGCTCAAGGGCTACCGCGACCTGCAGGTGAAGGTGAACGGCCTGTTGCCCAAGCTCTTCGAGATCTTCCCCAAAGCCGATTACGAAGTGCGTCCCGTGGAAGCCTTCCGGGCCGAATCCTCGGCCGGTGGCTCCTACGAGGCCGGCACGCCCGATGGCCGCCGCCGCGGCATCTTCTACGTGAACACCTTCAACCTCGGGGCCCAGCCCATCTTCGGCATGGAGACCCTGAGCCTGCACGAGGCCAGTCCGGGCCACCATTTCCAGATATCGATCGCCCAGGAGGTGGAGGGCCTGCCCAAGTTCCGCCGCTTCGGCGGCTACAACGCCTACGCCGAAGGCTGGGCTCTCTACTCGGAATCCCTGGGCAAGGAACTGGGCCTCTTCACCGATCCCTACCAGTGGTACGGGCGCCTCGCCGATGAGCAGCTGCGGGCCATGCGGCTGGTGGTGGACACGGGCCTGCACAGCAAGGGCTGGACCCGTGACCAGGCCATCCGCTACATGCGCGAAAATTCCTCCATGGCCGAGACTGACATCGTCTCCGAGGTGGAGCGCTACATTGTGTGGCCCGGCCAGGCCCTGGGCTACAAGCTGGGCCAGTTCGCCATCCGGGACCTGAGGACAGAAGCCGAACGTACCCTGGGTCCGCGCTTCGACCTTCGGGCCTTCCACCGGCAGGTGCTGGTGGACGGGGGCCTGCCGCTGGATGTGCTGGAAACCAAGATCAGAGAGTGGATCGCCCGGGAGCGCTAAACCAATCGGGGCTCCATCCGAAACCGAAAGCACCAGGACCCCCACCCATTGATTCCAGCCACGACGCCAACACTGGGTTTAGACCGAGCCTCCGGGCATTCGAGGCCCCTGTTCGTGTGTACGGTGTCTGACCGTTCGGCGATGAATCTCCTCCGGTCACCACGGGAAAATGACAGCCCAATGCCGGAAACTGTTGAATCCTGACGCCTCCTGTGAGGCTATGGTTCGAACCATCACCCCCCCCTAGGAGCCCCCATGCGCACCCTCACCGCCCTTCTGCTCGCCCCGGCCCTGATGGCCCAGGCGCCCGCCCCTTCCGTGGAGCAGGTCCTGGCCAAGCACTACGAAGCCAAGGGTGGCCTGGTCAAGATCAAGGCTCTTCAAAGCGTCAAGATGACCGCCCGCCTCATCCAGGGCCCCATGGAAATCGCCCTCGTGGGCCACATGGGCCGCGGCGCCTACCGCATGGAGGCCTCCCTGCAGGGCATGACCCAGATCATGGCTTTTGATGGCAAGAGCGGCTGGAAGATCGATCCCTTCGCGGGCTACGGTGGCGGCAAGAACGCCGAGGCCATGACCGCCGACGAGTTGAAGGAAGCCGCGGTGCAGGCTGACCTCGACGGCTCCCTGGTGGACTATGCCGCCAAGGGCCACAAGATCGAATACATGGGCAAGGACACCATCGAAGGCGCCCCCGCCCACAAGCTGAAGGTCACCCTGAAGAACGGGGATGTGCAGACCTACTTCCTGGATGCGGACAGCTGCCTGGAAGTGAAGATGACCAGCAAGCGCAAGGTGCGTGAACAGGAAGTGGAATCCGAAACCTTCTTCGGTGATTTCCGCGAAGTGGCGGGCGTGCTCTATCCCTACTCCATCGAAATGGGCATGGCCGGCATGCCTCAGCGGGGCAAGATCACCGTGGACAAGCTCGAGCCCAACGTGCCCCTGGATCCCGCCAAGCTGAAGATGCCCGCGGCGGCTCCAGCCCCGGCTCCGGCACCTGCCACCAAGTAGTTTTCCCATTCCCGGGCCCCTTTCGAGGGGCCCGTTCCCTTTGGAGCCGCCATGCGCAGGCTGTCGCTCATCTTCCCTTTGGTCGCCACGGTGCTCGTGGCCCAGGCCCCTGATGCCAAGCTGGCCGGGGTCAAGCTAGATGGGGACTCCCTGTCAGGCCTGCAGGCCCGCAACATTGGACCCGCCATCATGTCCGGCCGCATTTCGGCCATGGATGGCGTCATGGAGAAGGGACGCCTCACCCTCTATGTGGGCGCGGCCAGCGGCGGCATCTGGAAATCCATGAATGGGGGCACCACCTGGAAGGCCGTCTTCGATAAGTACGCCCAGAGCATCGGCGCCATTCGCATCGACCCCAAGGACCCCAAGACCATCTGGGTGGGCACGGGCGAACCGTGGGTGCGCAACAGCGTGGGCATTGGCGAGGGGCTCTACAAGAGCACGGATGGCGGCGAGACCTGGAACCGCATGGGCCTCGCCGGCAGCGAGCGCATCGGGGACATCGTCATCGATCCCAGCAACCCGAACATCGTCTACGCCGCGGCCATGGGGCACCTCTGGGGTCCGGGCGGCGAGCGGGGCCTCTTCAAGACCACGGATGGCGGCAAGACCTGGGAGCGCATCCTCTACACCAACGAAAACAGCGGCTGCACCAGCCTGAGCATCGACCCCCGCCAGCCCAATGTGATCTTCGCCTCCATGTGGGAGCATCGCCGCAAGTCCTGGTCCTTCGAAAGTGGCGGTTCTGGCAGCGGCCTCTTCAAGTCCACGGATGGCGGCAAGACCTGGACGAAGCTCACGGATGATCCCAAGCGTGGCCTGCCTGTGGGAAAGATCGGCCGCATCGCCGTGGCCATCGCACCTTCGGACAGCAAGCGGGTCTACGCCACCGTGGAAGCCAAGGACGGCGCCATTTTCAGCAGCGAAGACGGCGGCGAAACCTGGAAGCGCGGCAATGCCGGGGCCAACATCACCATCCGCCCCTTCTACTTCAGCGCCCTCTTCGTGGATCCCAAGGATCCGATGAAGGTCTACAAGCCCGGTCTCAATCTATCGGCCAGCGAGGATGGCGGCACGAGCTTCAGCACACTGGGGGGTGGTACCCACAGCGACCACCACGCCCTGTTCTTCCATCCCCAGAATCCCGAGATCATCTACCTGGGCACCGATGGCGGCCTCTACATCAGCGAGGACCGCGCCAACACCTGGCGCATGGTGCGCAACCTTCCCATCGGCCAGTTCTACCACGTGGCCGTGGATGAGGGCCGCCCCTACAAGGTCTACGGCGGCCTGCAGGACAACAGCACCTGGATGGGCTACAGCAGCGTCTGGCTCAGCAACAAGCACTGGACGAATCTCTATGGCGGCGACGGCTTCTGGGCCCTGCCGGACACCTCGGATCCGGATTATGTCTACGTCGAGTACCAGGGCGGAACCTTGGTGCGCGTGAATACGAAGACGCTCACCAGCCGCGCCGTGCAACCCAAGGAAAAGCCCGGCGATCCCAAGTTCCGCTGGAACTGGAACACGCCCATGCATATGAGCGCCACCCACAAGGGCACCCTCTACTTCGGATCGCAGTTCCTGTACCGCAGCAAGGACAAGGGCGACACCTGGGATCGCATCAGCCCCGATCTCACCACCAATGATCCCATCCGGCAGAAGCAGGAAGACAGCGGCGGCCTCACCTTGGATAACAGCGCCGCCGAAACCTTCTGCACCATCTACAGCATCAGTGAAAGCCCCAGGAACGCGAAGCTCATCTGGGTGGGAACCGACGACGGCAACCTCCAGCTCAGCAAGGACAGCGGGAAATCCTGGACCAACCTGCGTGACAAGATCAGCGGCGTGCCCAAGGATGCCACCGTGTCCTGGGTGGAGGCCAGCACCCACGCGGAAGGCACCGCCTTCGTTACCTTCGATGGCCACGGCACCGGCGAAATGGGTACCTACGTCTTCCGCACGGATGATTTCGGGCAGACCTGGACAAACCTCAGCACGGCCGATCTGGAAGGCTATGCCCATGTGATCAAGCAGGATCCGGTCCGCGCCAACCTGCTCTACCTCGGCACCGAATTCGGCCTCTTCATCAGCCTCGATGGCGGCAAGGATTGGGCGCCCTACAAGGGCAGCGACTTCCCCAAGGTGGCCGTGCGGGACATGGTCTTCCAGACGCGGGAACACGATCTGGTGCTGGCCACCCATGGTCGTGGCATCTGGATCATCGATGACCTCACCCCGCTGCGCGCCATGAGCACGGAGACCCTGGGCAAGGACGTGATGCTGCTGCCCACGCGCCCGGCCGCATCCCTGGATCGGGGCTATGACGGCTGGTCCGATGGAGACCAGGAGTACTCGGGCCAGGATCGTTCGCAGGCGGCCGTGGTGGCCTTCTGGCAGAAGAAGCGGCACCTCATCGGCGAGCTGAAGGTGGAGATCCTGGATGCGAAGGGTCAGGTAATGCGCACGCTCCCCGGGGCGAAGCGCAAGGGCCTCAACAGCGTCCGATGGGATCGCATGATCCGCCTGCCCCGGGCCGCCACCGGAGCCAATTTCATGGATGGCGTGATCTTCCAGGCCCCCGAAGTGCTCGATGGCACCTACGGTGTGCGCCTCACCAAGGGCAAGGATGTCTTGACGGGTTCGGTCACCCTTACGGCCGATCCCAGCAGTCACGTTACTCGCGCCGATCGCGAAGCCAAGTGGAATGCCTCCATGGATCTCTTCCGTCTGGTAGAGGATCTAGCCTTCCGATCCGGGCAGGTAGCCAAGCTGCAGCAGGCGCTGCGGGCCCGCCTGGAATCAGCTGATCCGGCACTCCAGGCCAAGTTGAAAGCTTTCGATGCGGGTATGGAAACTGAACGCGGCAAGCTCGTGAGCACCAAGGAAGGGGGAGGCGCCATCACCGGTGAAGAACGCCTGCGCGAAAAGCTCAGCAACCTCTACCGGGGTGTCCTGGGCCAGCCCGGACGCCCCAGCCCCGAGCAGCTCCACCGCTACACCGGGCTGAAGGAAGAAATAGCCGCCTCCGTGAAAGCCATCGAAGCGCTCGTGGCCAAGGATCTGCCCGGGCTCAACACGGCCCTGGGCGGCACCGCCCTGGCCATGGAAACCCGCGAGGCCTGGGACACGCGCACGGCCCCCAAGTAGCGTTTCCCATAGGCAGAACAGCGGCCCACGGGCCGCTGTTCTGCCTTGGCATTACGGGCCGGTTGGTATTCAATATGAAGGTGTCTTTGAAACCCTGTTTGGAGTCTTGATGTCAGCCCGTCTCTCCACCGTCTTCTCTACCATCGCGCTGGGCCTGGTGGCCTCAGGACTGGCGGCAGATGCGCCATCCCAGCCTGGAACAGTGGTGGAGGTGACCGCCACGCGGTTCCCCGAGGACCCCGCCAAGGTGCCCGCTTCCATCACGGTTTACTCCGCGAGGGAACTGGCCGATCGCGGCGCCACGGATCTGCGCAGCGCCCTGGCGTTGGCTGCGGGCGTCTACATCGCCCCCGGTGGCGATGGCGGCCCCGCCAGCAGCGTGCCGGAGTTCTGGGGCCTCAAGGAATTCGACGCCTTCCTGCTGGTGGTGGATGGCGTGCCATGGGGCGGCGCCTTCAATCCGGCTCTCTCCACCCTCAGCCTTGAAGGCGTGGAGCGCATCGAGGTGCAGCGCGGCGCGGCGCCGGTGCTCTATGGCGCCACTTCCTTCGTGGGCGTGATCCAGGTCATCCGCAGCCTGCCCACCGATGCGAAGGGTACGGTGCGGTTTTCAGGGGGTGACCACAGCCGTCATGGCGGGGGAGCGACGCTGCGCCTGCCGTCATGGGCAGGTGTGGATTCCAGTCTCACCGTCGACCACGATGAACAGGGTTTCAAGGATGCCCGCACCGATTTCAAGCGCAGCCACCTGCTGTGGCGGAATCAAACCCAGGCCCTGGACGGTGTCTTCCGCTTCGACCTAGAAGCTACGGCGGTGGACCAGAAGCCCGCCAGCCCCTTCCCGCGCGTGGGCAAGGCCCTAACTGACCAGGTGCCGCTGGATGCGAACCACAACCCTGACGGCGCCTTTCTCAACGACCGCCGCTTCACCTTCACCACGGGCTACGATCGCATCCTGTCCTCTTCAACGCTCTGGACGACGACGCTGTCGATCGCCAGAGCCAGGCAGGATGTGTTCCGCGGGTTCCTCACAGATGTGGTAACGACCGATCCCAACGCCCATGGCTTTCGCGAGCGCATCGACCTTACGGATGTCTACTTCGATTCCCACCTCACCTGGACGCAAAGCCCCGAGCTCAAGGTGGTGGCCGGTGTGGATCACCTGCACGGGCAGGGCGTGGGGCGCGGCGGCGACTTCGACTATGTGGTGAACCTGGATGGCTCCAACCCGCCCAGTGGTGCCCTGTACCCCAACCAGGCGGATATCCGCGTTGATGATCGCCGTGACTTCTCGGGCCTTTACGCCTTCGCCCAGTGGCAGGCCGCGCCGCGTCTCGTGTTCGAGGCGGGCCTGCGGCTCACCCGGGCCGATGAATTCCGCCGCACGTCCACGTTGGATTTCGCAAGCGCGACCCTTGATGGCGGCCGGGACCAGAAAACCACCACGCGGGTATCGGGCAGCGCTGGCGCCACCTGGACTGCCTGGCAGTCCGGTGAGGACCGCGTAAACCTCTTCACGGGCATCCGCACCACCTTCAAGCCCGGCGCCATCGACTTCGGCCTCGATAGCGGTTCGGAAATTCTCAAACCGGAAACCGCCACCAGCTACGATCTGGGCCTGAAGGCCGATCTGCTGGGCAAGCGCCTGAGCCTGGAGTTCAGCGCCTTCCTCATGGATTTCCAGAACCTCGTGGTGCCCCAGTCCGTGAATGGTTCGGCGGTCCTGGTGAATGCGGGCACCGAGCGCTTCCAGGGTGGCGAGTTCAGCGCGATCTACAAGGTCACGGGCGAGGTCACTGCGCGCCTGGCCTACAGCTACCACGACACCCGTTTTCGCGATTACGTGAAGGACTTTGGCGGCACGCTCACGCAGCTGGCAGGCAAGCGGCTGGAGATGTCCCCCTACCACCTGGGTGGTTTGGGCCTAGCCTACGCACCCGCCCAGGGCCTCACCGCCACCGCCGAAATGAACTACGTGGGCGCCGTGATGCTCAACCAGCGCAACACCGCCCCCAGCGGCGGCTATGCTACTTTTGCTGCGGGTCTGGGCTGGCGATGGAAGCAGTGGGAATACCGCCTGAGCGCCCAGAACCTCACCGACCGTCGCAAGCCCGTGTCCGAAAGCGAATTGGGCGACGCGCAGTACTACATCCTGCCCGGCCGCCAAGTGAATGCCACCCTGCGCTGGCGGTTCTAGGCCAGGAATGATCTGAACAATAAGAGGGGGCCGAATGGCCCCCTCTTTGAAAGTCCACAAGCGCCAAAGACTAGCCCCAAACTTCCTGTGGAAGTTCGGGATAAGGCGCTGTAACGCCCGAGCAAGCTCGGTTTAACAGCGCCTAATCGGTGGCGAAGGGGAGCAGCGCGATATTGCGGGCGCGCTTGATGGCTTCCACGAGCTCGCGCTGGTGGACGGCGCACACGCCGCTGGTGCGACGGGGCAGAACCTTGCCACGTTCGGGGGTGAAGGCCTGGAGGGTCTTCACGTCCTTGTAATCGATCATGAGGGACTTCTCGACGCAGAACTTGCAGAACTTGGCGCGTCGTCCCCCAAAAGCCTTCTTCTTCTTGGGCTTGCCCTTCTTGGCATCGGCG
>JAYVRY010000235.1:0-14366 GCA_043775845.1 Acidobacteriota bacterium | reverse complement strand
ACCCTTAGGCAGCGGCCCACGCCCGCCCTGGTCCCAGGCCACCCACGGAGGCCCGTCATGGCCCAGATTCTTGCCGATCGTCGCGATATCGACTTCGTCCTCTTCGAGCAGCTGAAAGTCGAGGAACTGGCGAAGCACAAGCTCTTCGCGGATTTCAACCGCAAGGCCGTCGATCTCATCGTCAACGAAGCCAGGAATCTGGCCGTGAAGGAAATCCTGCCCACCCAAGTGGATGGCGACCGCATCGGCGCTCACTTCGCCAACGGCGCCGTCACCATGCCTACCTCTTTCCACAAGGCCTGGAAGGCCCTGACGGCAGGCGAGTGGCTGGCCATGAGCGATGACCAGGAATGGGGCGGCCAGGGCATGCCCAACACCGTGGCCAGCGCCGCCACCGACTACCTCATGGGCGCCAACTTCGCCTTCATGCTCACCGCCGGACTCACCCACGGCGCCGGCAAGCTGGTGGAGAAGCTGGGCACCGACAAGCAGAAGGAGCTCTACCTCCAGAAGCTCTACAGCGGCGAGTGGTGCGGCACCATGCTGCTCACCGAGGCCGAAGCGGGCTCCGATGTGGGCGCCCTGGCCGCCACGGCCACCCTCAATCCCGATGGCACCTACTCCATCACCGGTAACAAGATCTTCATTTCCGCGGGCGAGCATGACCTCGTGCCCAACATCATCCATCCCGTGCTGGCCCGCATCGAAGGCGCGCCTGCGGGAACCGCCGGGATATCGATGTTCCTGGTGCCCAAGTTCCGGGTGAACGATGACGGCAGCCTGGGCGAGTTCAACGATGTGGTCTGCACCGGTATCGAAGAAAAGATGGGCATCCACGGCAACGCCACCTGCTCCCTCGCCCTGGGCAGCAAGGGCCAGTGCATCGGTACCCTGCTGGGCGAGCCCAACAAGGGCATGCGCGGCATGTTCGTGATGATGAACGAAGCCCGCCTCATGGTCGGCAGCGAAGGCCTGGCCTGCGCCAGCGCCTCCTACCTCTACGCCGTGAACTACGCCCGCACCCGCGTGCAAAGCCGCCACCTGCTGAAGGGCGCGGACAAGAGCGCCCCCTCGGTGGCCATCATCCAGCACCCGGATGTGCGCCGCATGCTCATGGTCATGAAGTGCTATGTCGAAGGCATGCGCAGCCTGGGCTACTTTGTCTCCCACTGCATGGACCGCAATCACGTGGCCACCTCGCCCGAAGACAAAGCCCGGACCCAGGCCATGGTGGATCTGCTGATTCCCATCGCCAAGGGCTACGTGACCGAGCGCGCCTTCGAGGTCTGCAGCCTGGGCGTGCAGGTCTACGGTGGCTACGGCTACTGCCGCGAATTCCCCGTGGAGCAGCTCCTGCGGGATGTGCGCATCACCGCCATCTACGAAGGCACCAATGGCATCCAGGCCCTGGATCTCATCGGCCGCAAGTTGAGCCAGAACAACGGCCAGGCCATTCAGGACCTCTTCTCGTCCATCAAGTCGGCCATCACCACCGCTCAGGATCTGGAACGCGCGGCCCCCGCCGCCGCCCGCCTGGCGACGGCCCTGACCCGCCTGGAAACCACGGCGGCCCACATGACCAGCACCATGCAGACGGATCCCATGACGGGCTCGGCCCACGCCTTCAGTTTCATGGAAGCCGTCGGCGACATGGTCATGGGCTGGATGCTGCTGTGGCGCGCCAACCTCGCCGCCGCCGCCCTCAAGGCCGACGCCAAGGAGAAGGACCTCGCCTTCTACGAGGGCCAGATCATGAGCGCCGAGTTCTTCACCCGCAACATGCTGCCCGTGACCATGGGCCGCATGGAATCGATCCTGGGCGCCAGCAGCATCGCCAACGACATCCCCGAAGACGCCTTCGGCGGCAAGTAGCTCGCCCGCTTTTCCGGAGATCGTCATGCATGCCCTGCCTTTTTCCCCTGCCTCCGCCTCCTTGGCGGGGATTCCCGCCCGCCTGCTGTTCCTGTTGATCCCCTTGGTCGGCGTGGCCGTCTTCACCTGGATGATGGCGCGCCGCGTGGCGCCCCTCCTCAAGGCCGCCCCGGATCCACGCTTCGACAACATGTGGGAGCGCACGGTTCTGGTGCTCAAGGTCTGGCTGGCCCAGTGGCGCCACCCACGCTACATGCTGGCGGGCGTGCTACACATCGTGCTGTTCCTGGGCTTTCTCGTTCTGGGCCTGCGTTCCTTCCAGCTGATCTTCCTGGGCTTCAGGGAGTCGTTCACCCTGCCAGGCTTTGGCGGCCCGCTGGGCGTGGTCTACAACACCGCGAAAGATTACGCCGCTACGGCAGTATTTCTCTCCGTGGTGGTGCTAGCCTACCGGCGCGGCATCGTCCGCCCCGCCCGCTACGCGGTGCCCAAGGAACTCGGCAAGGATCACACGGGCGAAGCCATCCTGGTGCTGGGCCTCATTGGCACCCTGCTGCTGTCGGAAAGCGCCTTCGAAGGCAGCCTCCTGGCGGCGGGCGGCCATGGCGGCGCGGCCCCCTTCACGCTGGCCTGGGCCTTCCATCACCTGCTGGCCGGTGTCTCAGTGCCCGCGCTGGCCAAGGTCAACCTCGCCAGTTACGCGATCCACGACCTCACCTTCTTCTACTTCCTTTGCCTGCTGCCCATGGGCAAGCACTTCCACGTGATCACGTCCCTCTTCAACGTCTACTTCATGCGTCTGAAGCCGGGTCACGTGAAGCCCGTGAAATACGGCGTGGATGACAAGGGCCTCGACGAGCTGAAGTCCTTCGGCGTGAAAACCCTCGAAGACTTCACCTGGAAGCACCTGCTGGATTTCTACAGCTGCGCCGACTGCGGCCGCTGCTCCGACAACTGTCCCGCGAACCGCGTGAAGCGGCCCCTCTCGCCCCGCTTCATCAGCATCAAGGGCCGCGACCACGCCTACCAGCGCTATCCCCTCTTCGGCGCGAACAAGACTGAGGCAGAGCCGCTCATCGGCGGCATCTTCAGCGAGGACGAGATCTGGTCCTGCACCACCTGCGGCGCCTGCGAAGAGGAATGCCCCATCGGCATCGAATACATCGACAAGATCGTGGATCTGCGCCGCGGCATGGTGGATGAGGGCATGGTGCCCCAGTCCCTGCAGAAGCCCCTCAGCGCCCTCGAAAAGCGCGGCAACCCCTGGGGCAAGCTGGAGAAGAAGCGCGCCGATTGGGCCGCGGGCGCGGGCGAAGGCTTCGAGGTCAAGCTCGCCGAAAAGGGCGACAGTGCCGACACGCTCTACTTCGTGGACAGCATGACTTCGTACGACGACCGCATGCAAAAGATCGCCCAGGCCACCGCCCGCATCCTCAGCAAGGCCGACGTCGATTTCATGGCCCTGGGCAAGGACGAGAAGGACAGCGGCCACGAGGTGCGGCGCTACGGAGAGGAAATGCTCTTCCAGAGCCTGAAGGAGCAGAACACCGAAGCCATCCTGGAGTCCAAAGTCCAGCGCATCGTCACCACCGATCCCCATGCCTACAACGCCCTCAAGAACGACTACGCGGGCCTGCCACCGGTTGAGCACATCAGCGAAGTCATCGCGGCGGGCGTGGAAAGCGGCAAGCTGAAGTTCAAGCCTCTGGCCGATGCGACCCGCACCTACACCTACCACGACCCCTGCTACCTGGGCCGCCACAACGGCATGTATGACGCGCCCCGCGTGGCCATGGACGCTATCCCTGGCATCAAGCGTGTGGAAATGGAAGGCGCCTGCCGCGACCGTTCCTTCTGCTGCGGCGGCGGCGGTCTGGGCCTCTTCTTCGAGCCCGAGGAAGAGCAGCGCATGGGCGTGGTGCGCATCAACATGGCCAAGGAAGCGGGCGCCAACGTCATCGTCACCGCCTGCCCCTTCTGCCTCACCAACATGGAAGACGCCATCAAGGTGGCCGGCCTCGAAGGCCAGATGGAAGCCATCGACCTGTGCGAACTGGTCGACGGACAGCTGCAGCATTGACATGATCCGGCGGGGGGCCGCCTGCTCGCCTTTGCTTGCGATGCCCCCCGGAACCCCCCACATGTTGGCTGAGCAAAGCCCAGCCAACACGGTAGATTCGACCAAGAGGAGGACACCTATGGACATCCTTGTTTGTGTGAAACGCGTTCCCGATTCGGCGGAGAACGAGATCAGCGTGGCCGCTGGCGGCGCTGACATCAGCCGCGAAGACCTGGTCTACGCCGTGAACGAATGGGACAACTACGCCGTGGAAGAGGCCATCCAGATCGTGGAGCGCGAAGGCGGCTCTGTGACCGTGGTCGCTCTGGGCGATGCCGAGATCGAGGAATCCGTGCGCCGCGAAATGGCCATGGGCGCCGAGCAGGGCCTCATGCTGGTGGATGACGCCTTCGCCGGTTCCGATGGTCTGGGCGTGGCCACCATCCTCAAGGCCGCCGTCCAGAAGGGCAGATACGATCTCGTGCTCGCTGGTGCCCAGGCGGACGACGGCGCGGCCCAGGTGGGCGGCATGCTGGCGGCCCTGATGGATGTTCCCTACGCTTCGTTGGTGAACAAGATCGAGGTGAATGGCAAAACCCTGCGCATCGGCCGCGAGATCGAGGGCGGCAGCCAGGAACTCAGCGACATCGATACCCCCTGCGTGCTCTCCATCCAGACCGGCATCAACGAGCCCCGCTACGTGGGCCTGCGCGGCATCCGCAAGGTGGCTTCGGTGGAGATCCCCGTGCTGGACGGCGCCGCTCTGGGCGTGGATCCCGCGAGCGTGGGCCAGGCCGCCGCCAAGGTCCGGCGCGTGGACTACTTCGTTCCGGTGGCCGGTGCAGGCGCCGAGATGATCACGGGCAGCACCAAGGAGATCGCCGCCCAGCTGGTGGAACTTCTCAAGACCAAGGGAGGGCTCAACTAATGGCGAACCAGGTTTTCGTTCTCATCCCCCACACCACCGGCAAGGCCGATGACGCCGCCCTCGAGCTGCTCAGCGCCGCCCAGGCCATGTTCCCCGGTTCCGCTCCCACCGCCCTCGTCCTTGGCGCAGGCGCCGAGCAGGGTGCCGTGGCCCAGGAAGTGGCCGCCTCCTTCCCCGAGGTCTGGAGCTTCAACCAGGATGCCCTCGCCTATCCCAATGCCGAGTTGATCCGCCCCCTGCTACAGAAGGCCCTTCCCGCAGGCGCCGTGCTGCTGCTGGCCCACAATACCCTGGGCATCGATCTCGCCCCCGGTCTCTCCGTGAAGCTGGGCGCCGCCTACCTGCCTGACGTGGTGGGTTTCGATGGCTTCGACGGCACGACGATCAAGGTCGTGCGCCAGGAGTTCGCCGGCCAGGTGAGCGCGCACGTGCAGGCCGACCTCGCCATGGGTCTGGTGCTCAGCCTCCGCTCCGGCGCCTTCCAGCCCGCCGAGACTGGTGCCACCACGGGCACCGTGGTCGACAAGTCCGCCGAAGCCGTGGGCCTCAGCGCCCGCCGCCGTTTCGTGGAAGTGGTCCAGGCCGAAGCGGGCGATGTGGACATCACGCGCGAGGATGTGCTGGTGGCCGTGGGTCGCGGCATCGGCGAGCAGGACAACCTCTCGCTGGTGGACGAGCTGGCCGAAGCCATGGGCGCTACCGTCTGCTGCTCGCGTCCCATCGTGGACGCGAAGTGGCTGGACAAGGGCCGTCAGGTCGGCACCTCGGGCGCCACCGTCAAACCCAAGGTCTACCTGGCTCTGGGTATCAGCGGCGCCTTCCAGCATCTGGGCGGCCTCAAGGGCAGCCCCTTCATCGTGGCCGTGAACAAGAACCCCAAGGCCCCCATCTTCCAGGCCGCCCAGGTGGGCGTCGTGGCCGATCTCCTGGAACTGCTGCCCGAACTCACCGCGCAGATCCAGAAGGCCAAGTAGGAAGCCACCCGGTTCCACCCTCCGAACCGGAGTCGAACCCAGGGCCCGGCATCTGCCGGGCCCTGGTGTTGTTTAGCCACGGATGAACACAGATGAAAAAAGAAGGGCGTCTGGCACTTCCCGTTCCTGATCGGTGTTCATCCGTGTTTATCTGTGGCTTCCTTTTCATTCAAGGCTTGGGATAAACGCGGACGCCGACCCACTTTTTAAGAATCACTTTTCCCGGCGCATAACCGCGCGGTTTGCTGATGTCGGCGATGCGGGCGAGGTGGACTTCCACCTTGCCGCCGTCGCGGGCCTTGCTGTGGTAGGCGGCCAATTCGGCGGCTCGCTCAATCACGTGGCGGGGCAGTTCGCTTAGCTTGTCGGGATTGCGGATCACCACATGGCTGCCGGGCTGGCTGGCCACATGCAGCCAGAAGTCCAGGTTGTCGGCGACCTTGAAGGTAAGTTGATCGTTCTCGGCGTCGCCCTTGCCGATGAGCACTTCGAAGCCATCCACCATGACGCTGCGAAAGGCCGTGCCTTTGCCATCCTTGCGTTTGCCTTCCCCTGCCTGCATGCGCTTCTTCCCCTTGTCTTTCTCACTGTCTTTCCCACTGTCCTTCCCACTGCCTTTCGTGGCGGCCTTCCCCTGTTGTTGTCTCGCAGGCGGGGTTGC
Source organism: Acidobacteriota bacterium (assembly GCA_043775845.1). Classification (GTDB taxonomy): domain Bacteria; phylum Acidobacteriota; class Holophagae; order Holophagales; family Holophagaceae; genus Geothrix. Next base: position 7,872 of record JAYVRY010000235.1, on the reverse strand, counting down.
GGGCGCAAGCCCTTCCGCCTCCAGAGCGGCGCGTTCCAGCCAGGCGGCCCGCTCCCGCGCCAGTTCGCCTTCCAGTTCAGACACCCGTGCCAGGCCACGCTCGGCCTTCTTCGCGGCCACGAACCAGCCCTGCACCGCAGCTTCGACGGTGGCCCCTTCTGGCAGCGCCACGCGCTCTCCATCCAGCAGCAGCACCTCGCGGGTGCCGCCCTTCAGCCGGTAGAGTTCTGCCGACAATCGCCGGGCCTGATCCTTCAAGGGCAGCTGCGCCGCATGCTTGGCGCGATCCCGCGCCAGGGCCAGAGCGAGCCGGTCGAGGCGCGCCGATTCAGTCTGCCGCTTGCGCTCCGCGGCCGCCTTGGCGGGGCCCAGGATCAGCGCCTCGGCATGCGCTTCCGACCAGGCCCGGTGCCGCGACAACAGATCGCCTTCGCCTTCCAGAATGTCAGGCTCCTGCCCGGCCAGGGCCGCTTCCAACCGCTCGCCCCAGCGCTCCCGCCAGCGGCGCAGGGGCGGTGGCTCTTCGATGGGTTCCGGGGGGGCGGCGGGAAAGGGCACGCCCATCCCCAATCGGGGCACCTGGGTGTCGACTCCGTCCACGCGAATGCCGGGCCGCCCCGGAATGGCCTGGAAGGCCAGCCGCAGGGTCTCCAGCCGCCCCGTGATGGCGCGCCGCTGGAACACCAGGCCCAGCCAGCGTTCCCGGGGATCCCCCTCCACGGCCCGCAGTTTCGCGCCCTGGAACCAGGGACTCCAAAGCTTGCCGCTATCCTTGGGTGCCTCGGCCTGCAGCCGTTTCCAGGCCGGATGGTCGGTGCTCAGCAGCCACAACTCCGGCCTGGGCTGCATCACCAGCAGCCATCCTTCCGAGGCCTTCCGGCCGGCCCACTTCAACCCCAGGGCGCGCCCCGAGGCCCAGAGGGCATCCACGGGCAGGTCGCCCCGTTCCCGCAGCCAGGTCCGGGCAAGCGCAAGCAACAGGGGGGCCTCCATGGCTATCGACCCTTCCGTTTCATGCCCTCTTCCCTTGTCGTTTTTCGACCACAGCAGTCATGATGATTCTTGCCCATGACATCAGCATCCCACGGGCTTGGGCTCGAACCGATGGCACTCCCGATCTTAAGTGAACAAACACTTTCATCGATGACGTGGAAACCATGACCAATCCTGCCGCCAAGGGTCCCCAGTCGCTCCAGGTTCTGCTGGTCGATGACAACCCGATCCAGTTGAGCCTCCTGCGGCACCTTTTCCAGCGCCATGGCCACCTGACCATCGAGGCCCGCAATGGCGCCGAAGCCCTCATCGTGCTGGCCACCGAATTCCCGGATGTGGTGGTGAGTGATTGCGTCATGCCGCTGCTGGATGGCTACCAGTTCTGCCGTCTGCTGAAGGATGATCGCGCCACCCGTCACCTGCCCGTGCTGCTGCTCACAGCCCAAGGTTCGGGGCTCGCCCGGTTCTGGGCCAAGACCTGCGGCGCGGACCGGTTCCTTGTGAAAGGCCGGGATCTCGATCACGTGGTCGAGGTGGCCGAGGCCCTCGCGCATCAGTTTGCCCACCCCCGGACCCCCCACGCGGTGCCCAAGTTGGCCCAGGAGAACTTCGGCATCGAGGCCATCCAGCGGCGGCTGGGCCTGGCCCTGGAGCAGCGGCTCCTCGAGACGGCCCTCCGCGATTCCGTGGCACGGCTCTACACCGCCGACCATGACACCTCGCGCCTCATCAAGGGCTTCATCGAGATCCTTCAGGAGCTGGTGCTTCCGGGCGCCCTCATCGTGGCCTATCTGGGCGAAGAAGGCCTCTGGTGCCATGGGGTCCATGGCTCTTCCGCCAGCGCCGAGGACCGGCTCGCACTCGAAAAGGCCGTGGCCGAGCAGGGGCTGTTCCAGTCTCCCGCCAACTGCCACTGGCACCCGGCCTCTGATGATGATGAACGTCGGCGCAGCTTGCGTGACCCCATCATGCGCATCTTCCCCGCCACCACACCGGGCTACCCGGCCGTGGGCTCCCTGGCCTTCATCACCGAGCGCCGCGCCGCTGAGGAATTCGAACGCCTTTTCGAAATCGCCGCTGAGGAACTGGGGCGCCTGCTCAGCCTGGAGGATTCCCGGCTGCGCCTCTACCACCAGGCCATCCGCGATCCCCTCACCGGCCTCTACAACCGCCGCCAGATCCTCGACATGCTCAACATGGAACTCGATCAGTGCGGCCGGTTTGGACAGGGACTGTCCATCATGCTCATGGACCTCGACCATTTCAAGACCGTGAACGACCGCTTCGGCCACGCCGCCGGGGACCAGGTGCTGAGCGTCATGGCCCAGCGCATGGCCTTCGGGCTGCGCAAGGTCGATCAGCTGGGCCGCATCGGTGGTGAAGAATTCCTGGCCTATTGCCCCCAGACGGAACTGGAAGGCGCCCGCAACCTGGCGGACCGTCTTCGCGAACAGGTGATGGTCGATCCCATCCCGGGCCTGCCCGAGGTCGATCGCATGACCCTGAGCATCGGCCTTTCGACCTGGGAAGGCCCAGAGGATACGCTCGAGCGTCTGCTATCCCGCGCCGACGCCGCCCTCTACCGGGCCAAGGCCGAGGGCCGGAACCGCGTCGCGGGCTGATCCACGGGGCCATCCGGAGTGGACCAGGGGATGGCCTTGACAGCCCCCAAGGTTGGGCTGCATGATTCCATACGCTTCCGTATGGAGTTACCATGGAACCCCCAGCCCCTAAAGATCTGGCCCACCAGGATCCAGCCCCCACCCCAGACCTCAATGACCGCCTGGCCCGCCTGGAGGCCCAGGTCGCCTGGCTGCTGCAACGCCAAACCCCCACGACCCCGGCTCAAGCTCAAACGCAGGCTCAAGCTCAGCCGACGGCCTCAGCCCCAACCCAGCCCCACCCGGTCAGCCGCCCCTCCACCCCCCGCCGGGAGATCTCGCCCGTCGTGTGGATCGCGGGCATCGGCGCTTCGATCTTTCTTCTGGGCGCCATCTTCTTCTTCCGCTGGGCCATCCAACAGGGCTGGGTGGGCGCCGAATTGCGCTTCGTCCTGGGCCTGCTGGTGGGCGGGGCCATCGCGGCTTTTGCCGGAAAACTGATCCTGGGTGAGAGTCGCCGCCTGGGCATCGCCTTGCTGCTGGCGGGTCTGGGCACCCTGCAGTTCACCTTCCGCGCCGGGGCCATGGAATACCACTTCTACGCCGCGTCCCTGGGGCTCGCGGCCACGGCCCTCGTCACCCTGCTGGCGGGCGGCCTCGCTGCCCGCAGCCGCAGCGGCGGGGCGCTCACCGTGGCGCTGGTCTCGGGCCTCATCGCGCCGTTGGTTTTCAGCCAAGGTGGCCACCATGAAGTGGCCCTGGCGGTCTACCTCGCCGTGCTCATGGCCGCCACGCTGGCCGTGCCCTATCTCGCCCGCACCGGGGGCAGCTGGCATGGCGCGCGCTGGACGGCGCTGCTGGGCGTGTGGTTGCTGCTCCTTCCCGCCTGCGCCGAAGTGCTGAAGGCCGATGCGGCCGCCCTCGGCCTGATCCTCATCCTCCACCTGCTGCTGGCCGGGCTCTGGGCCTGGCTGCCGGGGGCGGAAGAAGTGCCCGGCACTCCCACGGTGCTGTGGCTCATCGCTTCCATTCTGGCCACCACCTTTGGTTGGCTGCTCTGGAAGCGGATGGGGCTGGCGGCCGAAACCTTCGCCCTGCCTGTCCTCGCCATGGCGGCCCTGAATCTGGCCCTGGTGCAGCCGTTGAGGAAGCGCATGGAAGGCCGCCGCGCCGACTGGGGCCTGCTTGTCCTGGCCCTGGGCCACCTGGCCCTGGCGGTGCCCGTGGCCCTGGCCTGGGCCTGGGTGGGCCCCTTGTGGGGTGCCTTCGCCCTGGGCCTGGCCTGGGCCTCCCTCAAGGCCGAGGACACTGAATACGACGAGGAAGCCACGGCCCTGCGCTGGCTGGCAGCGGCCCTGGCGCTCATCACCACCTTCCGTTGGGCCTTCCATGGCTTCGATCACTTGATCTACAGCAGCCACACGCTGACGCCCTTCCTCAATACGGTGTTCGCCGAAGGTGCTTTGGCCTCCCTCGCCTGGTTCCTGCTGGCCCGCCGCGACGGGCCGCTGCGTGTCATCGCCTTCCTGGCCCTGGAACTGACCGCCAACGTGACCCTCGCCTTCGAAGCCAGCCGGCTGGTCCAGTATCTCCAGTCCCCCACGCAGCAGGGCTTCGGGCCTTCCCGCGCCAGCTCCATCGTCATCACCCTCGTGTGGGCGCTGTCCGGCGCCTGGCAGTGGATGCGCGGACTGCGCCATGCCGATGAGGCTCGCCGCGCCCTCATGATCGCGGGCTACGCGTGGATGGGCATCGCCAGCTTCAAGCTCATCGTGGCCGACCTCGATCACGCCGATACACCGCTGCGAGCCCTGGCCTTCCTGGGCGTGGGCGGCATCGGCATGGCCGCAGCCATTCTGGCCAACCGCAAGACCAAGGGGGAAGCCGCATGAAGGCCACCGCGTCGCTCCTGCTGCTGCTGGGCCTGGCCTGCGCCCGCGAGGACCGGGCCTCGCTGCAGCGCCGCCCCATCTCCCCCACCGCCGCCAGTGGCTGGGCCCGCCTGCCCTTGGATGCCCCTTCCCAGCGCCTGCTCAAGGGCGCGTGGATCGGCGATGCGGCGGGCCGCAGCATTCCCTTCCTCGAGGCCCGCGAAGGGCTGTGGGAGGCCCGTTCACTGCCCCTGGACCACCTGCTCACGGGCAAGGACGTGAAGGGCCATCCCACCGTCGAATTTTCGCTGAAGCTGCCGGAGGGCTGGCAGGTGGGCGAACGGGAAAGCATCCGGCTCGACTTCGACCTGGACGGCCGCGCCCCCTGGGTGGCCCAGGTGAAGGCCGAGCGGCAGCGCCAAGATGAGCACGGGGGCGGCGCCTTCATCGCCTACGATCCCGTGTCGCCGTTGCACCTCTATGACCTGGCGCCCTCCGGAAGCCGCCGCAGCCTGGATTTGCCATGGGATGGCGATCGCTACCGCCTCACACTCCTCGCGTCACAAGGCGAGGCCCCGCGCATCCTCAACCTTTCCGTGCGGGCCGAAACGCGGCCCGAGGCCCTGGAGGCGGAACTAGCCCTCGATGCGGCCCTCACGCCCGAGCCCACCAAGCCCCACACCTGGCGCCTCAGCCTGCCTGACACCGAGCGCCTGGTGGGCCTGGAACTGGCACTGGCACCACCGGTGGCCCCCCTGCGACCCGAGGTCCACATCGGCGATGGCGTGAACGACACCGAGTGGTACGGCGGTGACCTGGTGTGGAACCTTCCAGCCTTGAACACACGCTCCACCCGCATCGCCCTGGCGCCGGTGCAGGCCAAGACCCTCACGCTCACCCTGCCCGAAGGTGCCACACCGCTAAGCGCCCGCCTCCTCGTGCGCCACCAGACGCTGCTCTTTCCCGCCGAAGCTGGACAGGCCTACTTTCTGCACCTGGGCGGCGAAGTCAAACCAGCGCCTGGCAGCCTGAGTGCCCTGCCCACCATCCGCACCCTGGCCCAGCGCGCACCATTGACACTCAGCACCGCCGAACCCGATGCCCAGGGCCTTCCGCATCGCGAAGGCACCGACCAGCGGGCCCGGCCGTGGATGCCGTGGATCGCGGGGTTGGCGCTGCTGGTGCTCGGGGCCGTGGCCTGGCGCTTGTTCCGGAATGAAGAAGGGTCGGCTGTTTGAAAAGAAGAACCAGCCTCCTCATTCTCCTCCTGCTGCTGGGCCTGGCCTGCCGCTCGCCGCTGGTGGACCTTCCCGTGGACAAGGGCGGGCGGAGGCTTAACCTGACAGTCATTGTCGAAAATCACAGCCGGAAGCTATCGCGCCTTTGGACGCCGGACCATGAAGCCGATTCGCCCGAATCCCGCCAGGCCGCTTTGGAAAGACATCGGGCCACATTTGAATCGGACTTACGTTCCGAAGCGACTCGACGGGGACTCCCCTTGGACCCCACCGCCCAGCTCCAGTTGCGCCTGACCATCACCAGCCTGGGCGAAGTGCGTCCGAAATACATCGCCTGGGGCATCCTCAGTGGCGTCGCCTGGGGCGTGGGCACGGGACTGCTCGTTCACAACACGCGGCTGGCCGTCGGACTGGGCGCCTACGAACTCCTGGAGGAGAGCGCCTTTTGGATCGGCGGCTCCATGCTCATGGGCCGCTGGTCATCCCAGGCGGTGGTGGAAGCACGGCTCTTCCGGGAAGGAACGGCCAAACCCATCTGGGAGGAAACCTATTACGTGTTGTGGGCGCGGCAGGAACTGGCGGCTTTTCCGCCCGAAGCCCAGTCCCGCCGCGAATGCCAGCTGCGGGCTTCGATGCAAAAGGTCCAAAAAAAGCTCTTTCACGACCTGGAGGCCATGCCGGACTTCCCTGCGGCCAAACCTGTTCACGACCTACCCTCGCCAAAGGTGCCAAAATGAGCGGAGTGCTGGATCACTCCGGCGTCTGGTCCTTCGCTTTCGTCACCCTCGGGGAGCCTTCGGTTCGAGCTGGAGCCGCCGTCAGAGTGGACGAGCCCAGGCCCCTCCCATGATTGACCGGGGTTCCAGGCTTCGTTCCGGGTTTTAAAGGTTCTTCGACCGGCTTCCCGTCCAGGCCTGCTTCCGCTAGGGTCCCCGCCCAAGGCCCTTGGAGATTGGCCAGGACACGGCCCTTCGGATCGAGGATGAATTGAAAGCGGGACAGCTGATCAAAAGAATCCCCAGCCTCAGGAAGGGGCCAGCGATAAGTCGGATCGGCCTCCACCTTCCAGGTCATGGGATCCAGCTCAAACCAGCGAAGCTCCTTCGGGTAGGCGGTCCAACGCGAGAGCGTCTCCTTGGAGGCGGCTTTCCCCGCCAAACGGTTCACCTCCATCGCAGCCTGGAGGGCTTCGGGGTTCCGGGTCGCCAGGAGCAGGGACCCATCCTCTGTCGGCTGCATGGCCAGTAGGTGGTGGTACATGGCGCCCAGCCGAGGGAGTTCCTCTTCCTTCAAGTTCCCCAGGTTCAACACCCGCTTGCAGCGACCCTCCTCAGTGCTGAAAGCCCAAAGAATGGCGCTCTTCGAGGCGGCCAGGAACACGAAATCCCTCACTGAGGCCGGGGCCCAAAGGCTGGGATGAAGCCCGGGCAGGGTGGCTTCACAACCGAATCTGGTTACCTGTGTCGCTGGTTCAGCCGCCTGTGGCCCCGTCGATTCCGCCGCTGGCCATGCGAATCTCCGCGTGGCCAAGCCCGAGAAAGGGGAGGGCATGTCTACTAGGGCATCCAAGGACAAGCGGCCCTCCCTCATTCGGAAGATGGCCGCGAAAGATGCCCCATCTTTATCAACGAATCCCTCTGCCCAATTGAAAGCCAGGTAACAGTCCTCCTTCTTGAGCGGGAAAATCACCAAGGGAAAGCCTTGGTCTGCCTCAATTTCGGCGAGGCGCTCCCAGGTGGCGCCGTTTGCGTTGAGATTCCACCCGTTGAGCCAAACCCGCTCCCGCCCGCCTTCTTCTGTATGTGACAGGACAAAAAGGGTGTCCTTCGAAAGACTCCACCCATTTCCCGCACTGGCCGGTGGGGGTATCAACGCCCTTTGTTCAGCCCTGATCACGGCGACAGGGGCCCCTGGGGTGAAGGGAAGATAGGCCCAGCCACCCCCCTCCATCCACACGATCCGATCAGCTATTTTCGGCGAGGGGAACCTGCCTTGAGCTGCCACGGGTCGCGCCAGCCACGACCAGTGAAATGGCAAGCAAGAACCGTATCATTGGAGGACTGAAAGACATAAGGAAATGTAACAAAATAACTATTGCTTTTTCTTGCCGTGAACCGATACTGGTTCATGGCGATCCGCGATGACATCCAGAAACGGTTCGAGGTGCTT
>JAYVRY010000234.1:0-14657 GCA_043775845.1 Acidobacteriota bacterium | reverse complement strand
AAGCACTAGGAGTCGAGATGAGCGCACACGTCGGCTACGACCCTGAACACCCGACCTTTCTCCAACGCATCATCCGCTTCTCGGCGGAAAACCGCTGGCTGGTGATGGCCGCTTCGGTGGTGCTCATCGTGATGTCCTTCTGGACCATGCGGAACATCCCCATGGATGCGCTGCCGGACCTCAGCGACACGCAGGTGATCATCTACAGCAAGTGGGACCGCAGCCCCGATATCGTCGAGGACCAGGTCACCTACCCCATCGTGACGAGTCTGCTTGGGGCACCGAAGGTGAAGGCCGTGCGGGGCCTGTCGGATTTCGGTTTCTCCTACGTCTACGTGATCTTCGAGGATGGCACCGACATCTACTGGGCCCGCAGCCGGACGCTGGAGTACCTCAGCAAGATCACCTCCACCCTGCCATCCGGCGTGCAAACGTCTCTCGGGCCCGATGCCAGTTCCGTGGGCTGGGTCTACCAGTACGCCCTGGTGGACAAGAGCGGCAAACACGGTACCGATGAACTGCGGTCCCTGCAGGACTGGTTCCTGCGCTACGGCATCCAGGCCACGCCCGGCGTGGCGGAGGTGGCCACCGTGGGCGGCCAGGCCAAGCAGTTCCAGGTGCAGCTCAATCCCAACAAGATGGCGGCCTACAAGGTGCCCATCGAAGCCGTCATCGGGGCCGTGAAGTCCGCCAATTCGGAAGTGGGCGGGCGTCTCGTGGAGTACAGCGGCCGCGAGTACATGGTCCGGGGCCGAGGGTATGTGAAGTCCACCCAGGATCTCGAACAGGCCGTGCTCAAGGCCGAGAACGGCACGCCCATTCGGTTGGGCGATGTGGCCACCGTGAGCCTGGGGCCCGAGATGCGGCGCGGCCTGGCGGATCTGGATGGCCAGGGCGATGTGGTGGGCGGCATCGTGGTCATGCGCCAGGGCGAGAACGCCTTGAACGTCATCGAGCGCGTGAAGGCCAAGATCGCCGAGCTGAAATCGGGCCTACCCGAAGGCGTGGAGGTGGTGACCACCTACGACCGCTCCGAGCTCATCCACAACGCCATCAAGACCGTGAAGCACAAGCTCATCGAGGAGATGATCGTCGTTTCCATCATCATCCTCATCTTCCTGTGGCACATCCCGTCGGCCATCGTCCCCATCATCACCATTCCCGTGAGCGTGGCCCTGGCCTTCATTCCCATGTTCGGCATTGGCCAGAACGCCAATCTCATGAGCCTGGCCGGCATCGCCATTTCCATCGGCGTGCTGGTGGATGGCGCCATCGTGGAGGTCGAGAACGCCTACAAGAAAATTGAAAAATGGATTGAGGCGGGGAAACCCGGAAGCTTCTACCAGGTGCGCCTGGAAGCCCTGATGGAGGTGGGACCCTCCGTCTTCTTCTCCCTGCTGGTGGTGGCGGTGAGCTTCCTGCCCATCTTCACCTTGCTGGATCAGGAAGGTCGCCTCTTCAAGCCTCTGGCCTACTCCAAGAACTTCGCCATGGGTATAGCAGCGTTGCTGGCGCTGACGCTGGACCCCGCCATGCGCATGCTATTTGCGCGGGTGGAGCCCTTCAGTTTTAAGCCCCGTTGGCTGGCCTGGACGGCAACCCAAGTGGTGGTTGGCAAGTACTACGCCGAGGAGAAACACCCCATCAGCGTCTTCCTCCACCGCATCTACGAAGGGCCCTGCCGCTTCGTGGTGAAGCATGCGAAGGCCACCTTGGCCGTGGCCGTGCTGCTGGTGCTCTGTTCCATCCCTGCGTTCATGAGCCTGGGCAGCGAGTTCATGCCGCCGCTCAACGAGGGAACGATCCTCTACATGCCCTCGACCCTGCCGGGTCTCAGTCAGACCGAAGCCCAGCGCATCCTCCAGGTGCAGGACCGTCTCATCCGCACCGTGCCTGAAGTGGATCGGGTCTTCGGCAAGGCGGGACGGGCCGACACGGCCACGGATCCCGCGCCCTTTTCCATGATGGAAACCGTGATCGTTCTCAAGCCCGAGGACCAGTGGCGGTCGAAGCCCCGATGGTTCAGCGCCTGGGCGCCGGACTTTCTCAAGGCCACGCTCCGGCCCATCTGGCGGGATCGACTGACTCAGGAAGACATCGTCGCCGAGCTGGACCGCGTGGTACGGCTACCGGCCATTCCCAATGCCTGGACCATGCCCATCAAGGCACGCCTGGACATGCTCAGCACGGGCATCCGAACGCCGGTGGGCATCAAGATCAACGGGGCGGACCTGGAGACCATCCAAAAGGTGGCCGTGGAGGCTGAGCGTATCCTCCAGGGCGTGGCGGGCACCCGCAGCGCCTTTGCCGAACGGACGGCCCAGGGCTACTTCCTGGACTTTGTGCTGAAGCGGGAGCAACTGGCCCGCTACGGCCTCAGCGTCGAGCAGGCCAACATGCTGGTGATGACCGCCATCGGCGGTGACAACCAAAGCACCGTGTTTGACGGGCGGGCCCGCTATCCCGTGAATGTCCGCTACGCCCGTGACTACCGTGAGAGTCCCGATGCCCTGAAGCGGGTGCTCATTCCCACGCCCGGCGGCGCCCTCATCCCCATGGAGGAGATCGCCGACCTGAAGTGGGCCAACGGCCCCGCCATGATCCGCGACGAGAACGGGCAGATGAACGGCTACGTGCTGGTGGATTTCGATACGTCAAAGATCGACGTGGGCACCTACGTCCAGCACGCCAAGGCCGCCGTGGAGAAGGAGCTCAAGCTGCCCGCAGGCTACAGCCTCACCTGGTCGGGCCAGTACGAAAACATGATCCGCGTGAAGGAACGGCTGAAGCTCATCCTGCCCATCACCCTGGTCCTGATCTTCGGTCTGCTCTACGCCAACACCAAGAGCGCCTTCAAGGCCTCTGTGGTGATGCTGGCGGTGCCCTTCAGCGCCATCGGCGCCTTTTGGCTGCTTTGGCTACTGGGCTACAACATGAGCATCGCCGTGTGGGTGGGCCTCATTGCCCTCATGGGCCTGGATGCTGAAACGGGCGTCTTCATGTTGCTCTTCCTCGACCTCAGCCATGACGAGGCCCAGCGGGAAGGCCGCCTGAACAACGAGGACGATCTCGTGGAGGCCATCATCCACGGCGCCGTGAAGCGCGTGCGGCCCAAGGCCATGACGGTGTTCGCCGCCTTCATGGGCCTGTTACCCATCATGTGGAGCACGGGCACCGGTGCCGATGTCATGAAGCGCATCGCCGCCCCCATGGTGGGCGGCCTGGCCACCAGCTTCCTCCTAGAGCTGCTGGTCTATCCATCGATCTATTTCCTGTGGAAGAAACATTCTCTCCCTGCTCAGGCTTCCGTCGAAGCCTGAGTGAAACCACCACCCCTCAAAGGAGCCTTGATGCTCGCACCCCTGCTTGTTCTTTCCCTCTTGGCGGCGCCAGCCGCCAAGCCCGCCCCGGCCACCAATACTGCCTGTCCCGTCCTGGGCGGCAAGGTGACGGAAAAATCGAAAACAGTCGTCGTCCGCAATCGCGAGTACCGCCTTTGCTGCGCGGGCTGCGACACCAAGCTGTTGAAGGATCCAGACAAGTATCTGGAGAAGGATGGCAGTGTGAAGGCCGAGAAGAAGTAGTTCTTTTCCGCCCAAAAGAAGAAGCGCCCGGGGTCCCGGGCGTTTCTTCTTTTGGGCGATCGACCCAACTCAGTCCGCCACGGCGAACACCACACGGTCATTCCGCAGGCGTTCCGGATCCAAGATGTGGATGGTGGCGTTACGGCCATCCGCAGTGAGGGTCACGCTGTATTGCTTATCCTTCAACAGGGATCCTGGCACCACACTCACCTTGCTGATCTTGGCGAGGCCCATGTCGGAGGCCTGGATCTTGATCTCGGGATTTGGTTCATCCAAGGGCAGATCCTTGACGAAACGGGCTGCCATGGCCTTGGGGCCCATGCGGTCCTTGGCGAAAATGGGAACGACGATGACGCCTTCATCCACCAGATCCTTGCGCTTGCCCACGAGATAGTGCAGGGAGTTGAGTTTGATTTTCTGAGCCTGGCTCACGGTGCTGAGCTCATTCACCTGGGCCAAGAGGGATGTCTTCTCGGTATGGAGAGAATCCACTTCCTCTTGCACCTTGACCTTTTGAGCCACCAAGCCCTCCACCTGGTCAGCCAGGCTGTGGGCCCGAGTCCTGTTTTCATCACGCTCCCGCTCTAACGACGCGCGCTGATTATGCAGGTATTCGGTGGGGCCAATCTCGGCCTTGCCCTGGGTGATGGCGGTGAGATAGGTGCCACCGACGTACTGGTGGTAGACCTGCCAACCTGGTTGGAGTTCTTCTACAATATTGGCCCGGGCGGCCAAGGTTTTGGCCTTCTCTTCGGAAAGGCCGTGACCCTTCAGATACCGCACAGCCATGGCGAAGTGGTTGTCTTTTTCGGTGGTGATTTGGGGCTTGGGCAATTCGGATTGGAGCCGCGCCACCCTCGTGATGAGTCCGGTGATCTGCTTGTCGCGATCCAGAATTTCCTGGAGGAGCGCTGCGGTGCTGTTGTCCTTCTCATCCTTGACACGCGCTTCGAGCAAGGTTCGCTGGTTGGAGGTCAGTTGGATGCTCGCAAGATTGGGCTGCAGGCCAGCCTTGGCCATGGCCTCGGCCTGGGCCTTGGTGGCCCCTTGGGCCAGGTTTTGAGCGGTTTCGGACTCGGCCACCTTGGTGGCGAGATCCTTAGAATCTGAGGACTCGGATTGCGCCTTCCTGTCGCATCCGATGGAAAGGGAGAGGGCGAGGGGCACCGCAGCCAGCGCGACCCCAAGGGCGATTGGGGCGATTGGTCTCAGGATCTTCATAGACACCTCCTTGAGTGTTTTGGGTCGTGCTTCGTGTTGAACGGTGGCCCCTCCCTGCCCATGTCGGCAAGTGATTTCGTCTACATCGATAGGCCTACAACTTACCAATCACACCGGACAGGTGCTTGATCTAAGGGGCCCAATGTCTATGAGAAGGGTGGCCGTTGCCGGTGCCAATCCCGGGTCGTGGATGAAAGATTTTTCTGCCATGTCGGTTTCCAGATGATCGGCGAAGCTCAGCTTAGGAAATCGACGTCTTCATAAAAAAAGCGCCCGGGAAACCGGGCGCTTCTGCTCTGGGCGTTCGTCAGGGCTCAGTCCGCCACGGCAAATACCACGCGGTCGTTGCGCAGGCGCTCCACATCCAGGATGCGCACCTTGGCGCTGCTGCGATCCTCAGAGATCGTCACGGTGTAGTGACGATCCTTTTCAAGGGAGCCGGGAATGACGCTGACCTTGCTGAGGGTTTTCAGGCCCAGGTCGGCGGCCTTGATGGTGAGCTCGGGGTTGGCGCCATCCAGGACCAAGTCCTTGTCGAACTTGGCGGCCACGGCCTTGGGGCCCATGCGGTCCTTGGCGAAGACGGGCACCACGATCACGCCATCCTCTTCCAGCTGCTTGCGACGGCCCACGAGGTAGTGCAGGGCATTGAGCTTGGCCTTCTGGCCCTGGCTCAGGGTGGAGAGCTCATTGACCTGGGACATGAGCGAGGTCTTCTCGGAGCGGAGGCCGTCCACTTCCTCCTGAACCTTCATGCGCTCGGCCACCAGGCTTTGCACTTCGTCGGCCAAGCCGTGGGCGATGAGCATGGTGTCTTCGTTGTCCCGCACCAATGAGGCGTGCTGATTCTTGACGAACTCGGAGGGGCTGATGGTCGCCTTGCCCTGGGTGACGGTGGTCAGGTAGGTGCCGTCGACGTACTGGTGGTAGACCTGCCAGCCGGGCTGCAACTCTTCCATGAGGTTGGCCCGGGCCGCCAGCAGCTTGGCCTTGTCTTCGGAGAGGCCCTTGCTCTTGAGGAAGCGCACGGCCATGGCGAAGTGGTTGTCCTTCTCCGTGGCTACTTGGGGCTTGGGCAGGTCGGCCTTGAGTTTGGCGGCTTTGGCTGTCAACTCCGTGATCTGCTTATCGCGATCGAGGATTTCCTGGAGCAGTGAAGCTACGCCGTTGTTCTTCTCATCCTTGACGCGCTTCTCGAGGAGGGCGCGCTGGGCTTCCGACAGCTGGACATCCTGGCCCGCCGGGAGGCCCGCCTTGGCCAGGGCTTCGGCCTGGGTTTTCGATACGCCCTGGGCCTGACCGGCGGCCTTCTCGGCCTCGGCCACCTTCTTGCTGAGGTCGGTGCTTTCGACGGGGGTTTCGGGCTTCTTGTCGCAGCCAATCGTCAGGGCCAAGGGCAGGAGCGCCAGGCTGGCACCGAAGGCGAGTGAACGCAGGAATCTCATGGGCAGCTCCTGGATGTGCGGATGTGGATCAGGCACGGGGAATGGATCGGCTGGATAGGGAAACAGTCTAGCCGGGTTCGGTCAGGGTGGTTTTGAGGATGTCCAGCCAGGCCTTGAGAACGAAGGCCGTGGCTCCCCAGAGGGGCGCCTGCGGCAGCTCCAGGCGCGGTACGTCCAGCGCCAGACCCCGGCGTTCCAGGCGTTCGCTGGTCCAGGGCGCGTCCATGAGGGGGGCCAGAGGCAGCAGGAGGGCCTGCTCCAACTCGTGGTCCAGGCGGAAGGTGGGCTCCGGTGCTTCCCAGCGGAACAGCACCGGCGTGAAGCGCACCCGGGCCTTGGCCACGCCATCCGGAAAGCAGCCCAGCTCCCACAGGCCTTCGGTGATGCCCAGTTCTTCGGCCACTTCCCGTCTGGCCGTGGCGGGGAGGTCGCGGTCGCCGGGTTCCACCATGCCGCCAGGGAAGGCGATCTCGCCGGGATGGTGGGGGGCGCCGAAGCCGCGCTGCACCAGCACCAACTTGCGGGCGCCTTCGGCATCGCCCCAGAGGATGACGCCCACGGCGGCGCGGCGGGGGTCTTCGGGGATGCGCACACTGATCTTGTGGGGGGTCGGACCAAGCAGGGCCCGGCGCAGGCTTTCCTCGATGCGGGGCCAGGGCACCGGGGGCGCGGAATCGGGGGGGCGCCAGATGGTCATTTGATCTTCCCGAACACCGACCCCTTCACGCGTTCCACGGTATAGACCCCGCGGATTCGGCGCAGCCCGGCCATGAGCTCCACCAGGTGGGTCCGGTCCCGCACGCGGAGGGCGATGTGGAAGAGCCCGGCGCCTTCTTCCGTGGCCGAACCATGGAAGCGCTGCACGTTGATGCCCATGCGCTGGATGCCTTCCGAGATGGCCCCCACCATGCCGGGGCGGTCCTCGGTGGTGAGCGTGATCTCCGTGTCGTAGAGTTCGGCGCCGTGCTTGCCCCAGGCCACGTTCACGCGGCGCTCGGGGTGGAGGGTGCCCGTGTTGAATTGCGGACAATCGGCGCGATGGATGGCGGTGCCCCGGGAGCGCGTGATGTAGCCTACGACTTCATCGCCCCAGATGGGTTTGCAGCAGGCGGCCAGCCCGTAGAGGATGCCCGTGGTGTCACCCACCACCACGGAATCCAGGAGGTTCGAGGTGTTCTCCTTGGGCCGGGCGCGTTCGGGTTCGGGCACCAGGGGTTCGATGAGTTTGTGGACCGTCATGCGGCCGAAACCCAGGGCTGCGTAGGCCGCTTCCCAGTTGGCCAGTTTCAGCTCTTCGATCCGCGCTTCGAGCTTGGCCTGGGACTCGGGATCGTCCAGGCGCACCCCCATGACCCGAGCCTCCCGCTCGAGGCGGTCCTTGCCTTGCGTGATGGCATGGGCGCGCTCCTCTTCGCGAATGAAGGCCTGGATGCGGCTCTTGGCGCCGGCGGATTTGACGAAGCCGAGCCAGTCGCGGCTGGGTTTGTGATCGGGCCGGGTGAGGATCTCCACCCGGTCACCGTTTTGCAGCGTGTGCTTGAGGGGCACGATGCGGCCGTTGACCTTCGCGCCCACGCAGCGGTGACCCACCTGGGTGTGGATGGCGTAGGCGAAATCCACCGGCGTGCTGTTTTCCACCAGGCTGCGCAGGTCGCCCTTGGGCGTGAACACCTGGATGCGGTTGAAGGTCAGCTCACCGCGCAGGTTGGCCACCAGGTCGCGGCTGTCCTGGGCATCTTGGTGCAGCTCCACCATCTTGCGCAGGAAGGCCACCTGGTTGATCTCGGAGCGGTTGGCGATGCGCCCGTCCTTGTAGGTCCAGTGGCTGGCAATGCCGGCTTCGGCGTGCAGGTGCATCTCCTCCGTGCGGATCTGGACTTCGAAGAGGTCGCCCGAGCCCATCAGCACCGTGGTGTGGATGCTCTGGTAGCCGTTCTCTTTGGGCAGGCTGATGTAGTCCTTGAACTTGCCCGGCACGGGCTTGAAGAGGCCGTGGACGAGGCCCAGGGCCGTGTAGCAGCTGGCGCGATCGGGGCAGATGATGCGGTAGGCCAGCCAGTCATGGATGTCCTCGAAGCCCTTGGCCTGGGTGCCCATCTTCTTCCAGATGCCATAGAGGTGCTTGATGCGCCCGTAGACCTGGGCCGAGATGCCCTGCTGGCGCAGGATGGCCTGCAGGGCGCCGTTCATCTCCTGGATGGTGCCCGAGAGTTTGGCGCGTTTGGTTTCGACGGCGTTGCGCAGGCTGGCGTACTGCTCGGGCTCCAATTGGCGGAAGGCCAGATCCTCAAGCTCCAGGCGCACCAGGCCCATGCCCAGGCGATTGGCCAGCGGCGCGTAGAGTTCCAGCGTTTCCCGGGAAATGCGGCGGCGCTTCTCTTCTTCCATGACGCCCAGGGTCTTCATGTTGTGCAGGCGGTCCGCCAGTTTCACCAGCAGTACGCGCACATCCTTGCCCATGGCCACCAGCAGCTTACGGACATTCTCGGCGTTGAGCAGGTGCTTGTCCGTGAAGGCCAGCTTGCTCATCTTGGTGAGGCCATCCACGATTTCGGAGATCTCCTCGCCGAACTGGGCCTTCACCTGGGCCTGGGTCATGAGGGTGTCTTCCACCACGTCGTGGAGCATCGCGCAGGCCACGCTGGCCGCGTCCAGCCGCCAGTCGGCCAGGCTTTGGGCCACGGCCAGGGGATGGAAGAAGTAGGGTTCTCCGCTCTTCCGCACCTGGGTGGCGTGCATGTCCCGGCCCACGGTGAAGGCCCGGTGCAGCAGGGCGGTGTCGCCATTGGGATGGTGCTGGAGGAAGGCTGCCTTCACCCGGTCGAAGGCCCCTTCCAAGGTCAGGAAGCCGTCGCCTTCGCAAGCGGATCCTTCCCCCTCGCGGAGGATCGGTTCCGGGGCTTTCCCAGACACGGCCATGTGTGAGTGTCGCTCAGGCGTAGCCGCGATGCCAGATGGAAGTAAGGGAGTCACGGAAGATGCAGGTTACGGGGAAGCAAAAAGGTAGACAAAGCCGGAACACCGAGGAACACCGATAAAAGCTGATAAACACCGAAAAGCCCTTTCTGCGGTTGATCGGTGTTCATCATTCAGTTCTCGGTGTTCATCGGTGTTCGCTCTTTTGCTTTTCGGGCTGGATTCATTGGACACTCGAATCATGCCGCGCCGCTCCGCTCCTTCCGATGGTCCCAGCTTCAAGGGCTGGACCCGCCCGGGGCCTGTTCCCCCAGGCGGGGTGGATCTGGAAGAGGGCGAGACGCTGGATGGGCTTTGCGGCCATTGGCGGATCTTTCAGCTGGCGAAAGGCAACCGCTTCAGCACCGATGACCTGGTGACGGCCTGGTACGGCACCACCTGGTGCCCCCGGGCGGGGCGCATCGCGGATCTGGGGTCGGGCATTGGCAGTGTGGCGCTCCTATCCGCGTGGCGGTGTCCCGGCGCCGTGGTGCACACCGTGGAGGCCCAGGAACAGAGCCTGCGCCTGGCGCAGAAGAGCATCCACTACAACGGGCAGGAGGGCCGGATCTTCCCGCGTCTGGGCGACCTCCGCGATCCGGACCTCTTGGCCGGAGAGGCTCCCTTCGACCTGGTGACGGGCACGCCGCCCTATTGGCCCGAGGGGGATCGCCTTCCGGCCGCCCATTCGCAGTCCGTGCCTGCGCGGCTCGAGGTGCGGGGCAGCATTGCCGACTATGCCCTGGCCGCGGCCCGCATCCTGGCGCCGGGCGGCCTCTTCGCCTGCGTGTTTCCCAACGATCAGCGCGAGCGGGCCCTGGCCGCCCTGCGCGAAGCGGGCCTGCTCTGCCTCCACCGCCGGGAATTCATCTTCAAGGAGGGGGAACCCTATGGGCTGGATGTGTTCGCCGCCACCCGGCGCACCGACCTGCCCGACGACTTCGAATCCCGCGCGGCATGTCCCGGGGCCGAGGCTCCCATCCTCATCCGCCGCCGCGATGGCAGTGTGGACGGTGGCATCGCCCGGGTCCGGCTCGCCCTGGGCTTCCCCCCGGGTTTGTGAGACTCCCTGCCTCCAAAAAGGACGCTCAGGGCACAGACCTTGCTATTTTTGGGCCAAGGGGCAGTCTCTGCCGATGAGCCCCTCTGAGGGCTGATTATGGACCGAGGCAGTTTTCTGGGTGTGTTGCTAGGGTTCACCCTGTTGGCGGTGGCCATCGGGCTGGGGCCCAATCCACGGATCTTTTTCCATCCCGCCAGCACCATCGTGGTGGTGGGCGGTGTGATCGCGGCGACGCTGATCCGCTTCCCCCTGGAGCATGTGAGCTATGCCTTCACCATCGCCAGCCGGGCCTTCTTCACCCGGGCGCCGGAAACCCAGGCCCTGGTGGCCCAGATTGTCGGTTTCTCCAAGCGGGCCCGCCGCGAGGGCCTGCTGAACATGGAAAAGGCCATGGACGTGGAGGGCTTCCTCTCCAAGGGCCTTCGCATGGTCGTGGACCAGGACAACCGGGAGCACATCCACGGCGTGCTGGCCGCAGAGCTGCGAGCCACGCAGGATCGGCACCTGCAGGGCCAGGAAATCTTCCGGTTCATCGCCTTGAGCGCGCCGTCCTTCGGCATGGTGGGCACCCTCATTGGCATGGTGCAGCTGTTCGGCAGCATCAAGAACCCCTCCAGTGTTGGTGATGCCATGGCTTTGACGCTGCTCTCCACGCTCTACGGCGCCGTCATCGCCTACCTGCTGGCCATTCCCATCGCCGGCAAGCTGGAACTGCGCAGCAAGGAGGAACTCCAGCTCAAGCACATCATGATGGAGGGCATCCTGGGCATCCAGGCGGAAATGCATCCCACGGCCCTGGAAGCCCAGCTGAACGCCTTCCTGGCGCCCCGGGAACGGAACGCCGAGCGGCGGCTTCGTGGGTAACTTCGCTCCGATGCGCTTCGCCCGCCGCAAGGCGGACCTGGAGTCGCTGTGGCTGGTGACTTTCGCCGACTTGATGGTGCAGCTCATGGCTTTCTTCGCGCTGCTTTATTCGTTCTCCGTGTCGGACCAGACCAAGCTGCAGCAGGCGCTGACCTCCATTCAGAAGGCCCTCGGCGTGCAGCAGGGCCAGGGGCTGGCGGGCGATGGCATTCTGCCTGGCTCCACGGGCATGGATCCCACCAAGGCCGAGGATCTGGAGCGACAGCTCAGCGCTGCCCAGACCAGCGAGGGCAGGGACGTGGGCTCCCGGCTGCGCATCGTCACCTTCCGGGCTTCGCTGATTTTCGATGAGGGCAGCGCGGCCCTCACGCCGGGCAGCGATGTCATCCTCACGCGCCTCTCCGAACTGGCGCTGCGCTACCAGGGCTTCACGCTCGTGTGCGAAGGCCACGCCGCCCCTGGGGAGAAGGGGCGGGGCGCGGATGCCCTGGACCTCAGCTCCCAGCGGGCCATCACGGCCCAACGCTTCCTGGCGGGCATCGGCGTTCCGGTCACGCGGCTCAGTTCCGAGGCCCGGGGCGACAACCAGCCCGAAGGCGAAGGCAGCTCCCCCGAAGGCCGCGCCCTGCAGCGCTGCGTCACCTTCCGGTTCCAGCGGGTGGCCGAGCGCTGAGCGCTACTGGAAGCGCACATCCGACTGCGCCAACGCATAGGCGAAAGTGGCCAGGGCCGCCGCGTTGTGGGCGAGGTCGTCCTTGTCGATCTTGTCGAGGGTGTCGGCCTGGGTGTGGTGGACATCGAAGTAATGGGTGGCGGCGTGTTCCATGCCGATGCCGGGGACGCCCTCGCGGACCATGGGACCCACATCCGCGCCGGAATGGTCCAAAGTAAAGCTGACATTGAAAGCTGAGAGGGGAAGGCCGACCTGCTTCAGTGCTTCGAGGGCCTTGACCTTGGCTTCAGGTGTGGCCTTCCGGAGGTCGAGGCCGAAGGCTGACACCTTTTCGCTGCCGGAATCGCTCTCGACGGCCGCGATGATGTTCTTGAACTCGGCACGGTGGGCATCCCGGTAGGCCAGGCCGCCGCGGAGACCGTTTTCCTCGTTGGTCCAGAGCACTACGCGGATGGTGCGGCGGGTTTTCAGCCCGACAGCCTGGATGAGGCGGGCAGCCTCCATGGCGATGACAGTGCCCGCGCCATCGTCCTGGGCGCCCTGGCCCACATCCCAGCTGTCCAGGTGGCCGCTGAGAATGATGACTTCCTCGGGCTTTTCGGTGCCGCGGATCTCGGCCACCACATTGGCCGAAGGCGCGTCCGGCAGCATCCGGGCGCCCATCTCCAGCTTCATCTGGATGCGTTCGCCGCGCTGCTGCATGCGCCGCATCTGGGTGGAGGCCTCGATGGTGACGGCGGCAGTGGGGATCTTGGGATAGGCGGGATCGTAGTCCATGGCGCCGGTGTGGGGCGTGTCCAGGCTCACGGGGCCCACGGAGCGCACCAGGGCGGCGGTGGCCCCGTATTTGGCAGCCCTGGCGGCGCCGTCGTGCCGATAGACGGCGGTATGTCCGTAGCCTTTGTAGGGCACATCGAAGAGGACGATCTTTCCCTTTACGGCCTCGCCCAGCTTGTCCAACTCGTCGAAGGACCCCACGACCACCACGTCCGCCGTGAGGCCACCTTCAGGCGTGCCCACGCTGCCGCCCAGGCCCAGGATGTTCACGCGGTGGGGGGCTGGCGAGAGCAGCACGGCCGACTCGTGACCCCGCACCCAGTGGGGCACCATGACGGGTTCCGCATGCACGTTCACCAGGCCCGCAGCCTTCAGGCGCGACTGGGCCCACAGAATGGCCTGATCCAGCTGGGGCGAACCCGACAGCCGATGGCCAATGCGATCACAAAGCCAGGCCAGATCCTCGTAGGCACCGTGGGAACGGTAGGCCTCCGTGCGGAGTCGTTCCGCAGGCGTGTGCGGCTTCACCGGCGAAGTCTGGGCACCCATTGAGATGGCGATGAAAGAGGCGAGGAGGCAACGTGTCGAGGTCATGCCTCATCTTAATGGGTAAGCCAGGGGCGTCACGGTTTTTTTGCCCGGGCCTCGATTTGCGCCTTCACGGCTTTCATCAGTTCGTTGGGGATGGGCACGCTGAGGTTGTACTGCTGAATGAGCCAACGGTCTCTCTCTTTGCTGAGCACACCGCTGCCCCGGCAGGGGCCCAGATTGGGGGTGTCCAGGTCTTCGTCGAACCAGGCGGTGCGGCCATCTTTCGAGAGGCTGATGGCCCGACGGGTGGCCTTGAAGCTCCAGGCCTTGCCCCGCTGGAAGATGGGATGGGCCCACACCTGGAAGGCGGCCTTGGGCCAGCGTTCCGTGGCATCCGTGCCCAGGAACACGGCGCCCTCCGCCAGGTGTCCGAAGTAGCGGCCTTCGTCCGCCTGGGCCGCCGCCAGATGCCAGTCGTCGAGCACTGCGGCAATGGCCGTTTCGGCGTGGCCTTCGGCCCGGATGGGGCTGAGGCATAGGATCAGGGCAGGGAACAGGATGGATCGCATGAAACCTCCGGCGGACGATCCAGCCTAGACTGCCAGTTCCGGGTGGTCCTGCGATTTCGGCGATCCAGGAAATAGCTGCACCCTGGCCCTTGTTTCGCGAGTTTCTTCCATCCACGCGGGGTGCGGTGATGCTTCAAAAAAGACTACCGAGGGTGTCTGCCAAATACCGTTCGGCGGTGGAATGATACCGTTCGGCGGGGGGGGGGGTGGTACCGTTCGGCCGGGGAAATGACACCGTTCGAGGAAAAGTGAAGCCACCCGGCAAATAATAGCTGATCATCAGGTTGTTTCAGGTCGCTTCCGAGATGAAACGGTCGATAAGTCCATTGCTGCAATGCTCTTGTATTGAGGTCATCCGAATGCGACCAGCCCGTCCTGCTGCTTCCCGTTTCCTCCGGCTCCTGCCCTGCCGGGCCGCCTTACTGGCCGTTTCGGTGGTTCTCTTTGGGTGTGGCGGGGGGAAGGACTCGCCCGTTATCACCCAGTTCGAAAGCACGCCCTCGAGCATCGAAGTGGGCGAAAAGGCCACCTTGAAAATGGCCTTCACACGTGGGGAAGGGCGCCTCGAACCCAATGCTGTTGTCGTCACCAGCGGGACCTATCTGGAGGTTTCACCCGGTTCTGATACCCAATACACCCTCACCGTGAGTTCGGGCGAAGGGGCGGCCAGCGCCAAGGCAACGGTCTCCGTCAAACCCGGCCTGATGCTGAAGGTGGAAGGTCTGCCGACCGGCGTGGATGCCGCCGTCACCATCGAAGGTCCCGATGGGTTTATCCAATCCATCACGCGCACCACGCCTCTGAAGGGCCTCAAGCCCGGTGCCTACACGATCAGGGCCGCGGCGGTGAAAGAGGGTGAGATCACCCGCCCGCCCCTGATGCTTTCCCAGGGTGTGGTGATTGGGAGCACCGGAGCCCAGGTGACGGTCAGCTACCCAGCCCCCACACTCAGCTTCAAGCTGCCCGGCGACGTGG
>JAYVRY010000233.1:0-14714 GCA_043775845.1 Acidobacteriota bacterium | reverse complement strand
CGCTACCATGACGCCATGCGCGAAATGGAGTCTTTGCGGGAACAGCACCAGCGGCGGCTGGCCTGGATGCCCTGGCTCTACTTCGCCCTGAAGCCCCGCCACCGCGCGTGGGCGCAGGCCTGGCAGATGGAAGTCCAGGCTCTGCTCCTGGCCCAGGAGACGGTGCAGCTCGGGGAAGGTTGCTTCATCGCGCCGGATGCGGCCATCTTCGGTGAACCGGGTCGTGCCGTGGTGCTGGGGGATCGCTGTGCCATCGCTGCCCAGGCCTTCCTGCACGGCCCGATCAGGCTCGGGAACGATGTCAGCGTGAACGCTGGCGCCCGTCTCGATGGGGGCCGCAAGGGCCTCGTCATCGGTGATGGCACGCGCATCGCCAGCGGCGCCGCCCTCTACGCTTTCGATCACGGCCTGAAGCCCGACCGCGACATCAAGGATCAGCCGGTCCGTTCCAGGGGCATCACCCTGGGCCGGGATGTCTGGGTCGGCGCCAACGCCGGTGTCACGGATGGCGTCACCCTGGGCGATCACGCCGTGGTTGCCATGGGCGCGGTGGTGACCCTGGATGTGCCCGAGTGGGCCATCGTGGCTGGTGTGCCCGCCAGAGTTGTGGGCGACCGGCGCGACAAGTGATACCCGGCTTCACCTGCTGAACACGGGCTTCTCCATGGCGACGCCTCTTGCCTCAGCGTGGCGGTCTGACGTTGCATTTCGCGGACTGCCCAGCAGTCGCTCCATGTCAAACCCCGTGATTACTCACTTTTGCCCTTGGCACGGGTCGTGAACAGACCTGGACTGGGGCAGGTCATCCCGCCCCGTGAAGGAGACCCCATGCGACGCCTGGTTCTGCTCGCCCTCGTAGCCCTTGCGGCCTTCCCCCTTTCCGCCCACGACCACTGGCGGGCACGCCGCCGGGTGGTGGTCATGGAGGCACCCCACTGCTCCCCCTATGGCCGGTGGGAGGAGCCTCGGTGGGAGGATCGCCGCTGGGAAGAACGCCGGTATGAGGATCGCTGGGAGCGTCACGCCTGGCACCGCCGCCACGATCGCGACGATGACCGCGTTTACATCCGCCCCCGCCCTCTGGAGCCTCCCTTCGAGGGACGGGTGGAGCTTCGCTTCCGCTGAGGAGACTGATGCGACAACCCATGTCCAATGACTGGCCGGAGACTGGGAGGATCTAGAAAGCAGGACCACCCATAAATTTTCGCCTCAGCTCTTGACAAAGACGAAATAAAAACGAATCATGGGTAAACGGAACAGATGGAGCCCTCATGCGGACCCCTCTTCGCAGTTTCGGTTACAAACTCAGCGGCTACTTCATGGAATACGGCCCCATCGAGGCCGACAACCTGGATGCCGCCAAGGCATTGGTTCGACAGCGTCTCGGGGTGAGCCGCCTGCCCCACGGGGTCCTGATCTGGGATCTGTCGGAGCGCCCCATGGCCCGCTGGCGTGTGGATGTCGCCAGCTGAAATTTGCTCAGGCTCGGTGGGCCTCCCACCAGGTCTGACCGGCGGCCACATCCTGGGCAATCTGCCCCCGAAGCTCATCGATGGAAGCGAACCTCACCTCACCCCGGATGCGGTGGAGAAAGCGAACGTTCATACGGGCGCCATAGAGGTCGCCCTCAAAGTCAGGCAGGTGAGTTTCCACCGTGAGACGCTGGCCCTCGAAGGTCGGCTTCTCGCCCACGTTGGTCAACCCCAGTCGGGTTCCGCCATGGTGCGGCAGCAGGGCTTCGGTCACATAGACGCCAAAGGCCGGGAGCTGTTCCTGTTCCCAGGCCAGATTGGCCGTGGGGAAACCCAGGTGGCGGCCCCTGCGGTCGCCCTCCACCACGATGCCTGTGAGGGTGTAGGGATGCCCCAGTAACTGGGCCGCCGCCTCCACCTCGCCGACGTCCAAGGCTTCGCGAATGCGGGTGCTGGAGAGGCGCCCGCCATCGGGGGCACGCAAGGCCAAGGTATGCACCTGACAGCCGTGGGCCGGGCCCCAGGCCTCCAGGGTTTGCACGTTGCCCCTGCGATCCCGGCCGAATTGGAATGCCCTGCCCACATGCAGTTCGACAGGCGCCAGAATCTGCTGAATCCGGTCCAGGAAGGCTTCGGGGCTCAGCTCGGAAAAGCTCCGGCTGAAGGGAATCACCCAGGCCAAGTCCATGCCCTCCGCTTCGAAGGCCGCCAGACGCTGCTCCAGGGTCATGAGCAATTTCGGTTTCCGCTCGGGCGCCACCACCAAGGTGGGATGGGGATCGAAGGTCACCACCGCTGCCCGGTGGCCCAGCGCTTTCGCGCGGGCCGAGGCGACCTGGAGCAGTTCCCGGTGGCCCGCATGCACGCCGTCAAAGGTGCCGAGGGTGACCACGAAGGGCCCCGATATTGGAGCTTTTTCAAGCTCGTGGTGCCAGACCTCCATCATTCCGCCCCGTCCTGTTCGGCGGGCCAGGCCAGGCTGGCCACGACACTGCCCGCCAGCACCGCGGCGATGACCAACAGGCTGTAGAGCACGGGGATCTTGACCCACTCGGCGATGCACATCTTCACGCCCA
Organism: Acidobacteriota bacterium; assembly: GCA_043775845.1. Taxonomy (GTDB): domain Bacteria; phylum Acidobacteriota; class Holophagae; order Holophagales; family Holophagaceae; genus Geothrix. The sequence goes on along the minus strand of JAYVRY010000233.1, from coordinate 12,166 downwards.
CGAAGGCCAGCACCACGGCGAGCCCCGTCTTCAACCGGTGGAAGCGATCCATCATCTTGGCCAGCAGGAAGTAGAGGCTCCGCAGACCCATGACCGCGAAAATGTTTGAGGTGTAGACCACGAAGGGATCGCGGCTCACGGCCAGCACCGCCGGAATGGAATCCACGGCAAAGACCAGATCGGTCACTTCGATGGTGATGAGGACCAGCAGCATGGGCGTGGCGAAACGCCGTCCCTCGCGGAGCACCCAGAAGTGCTCGTGACCACCGGTCTCGTCGTAGGGCACCAGACGCCGGAAAGCACGCACCATGGGGTTCTGGGTGGGATCCGCTTCCTGCTCGTCGGTAACCAGCATCTTGATGCCGGTGTAGATGAGAAAGCCGCCGAAGACGTACATCATCCATTCGAAGCGGTTCAGCAGGGCCGTGCCCGCCAGGATCATGACAGCGCGCATGACCAGGGCGCCCAGCACGCCCCAGAAGAGCACCCGGTGCTGGTGGCGCAGGTCCACCTGGAAACTGCGGAAGACCAGCACAAACACGAAGAGGTTGTCCACGCTGAGGGACTTCTCCAGCACATAGCCCGTGAACCATTCCAGGCCCTTTTGGGTGCCCTCCGCCTGGAAGATCAGGCCATTGAAGAGGAGGGCCAGGGTGATCCACACGGCGCTCCAGATGCCCGCCTCCCGCACCGTGGGCGCGTGGACGCGACGGTTGAAAACCCCCAGATCCAGGGCCAGCATCAGGAACACAAAGGCGTGGAATCCAGCCCAGGCCCACCAGGGCGCGGCTTGGAGCAGGGCGTCGACCAAGGGTCCTCCAGAGCCACCAGCTTATCTGGGTTGGCGAGGGTCTGCCGGGGAACCCCAAAATGTCGAAGGGACCCGCTGGGGGTCCCTTCGAGGGCATGGGCCCGCCCTACTTCCGGGTCTGGGCGTCGTGCTTCTGCCGGTGGATGCGGCGGCTTTCGCGGTTCTGCTCCTTCTCGATCTTGGCAGCTTCCTTTTTGGTGATCTTGCCGTCGGCTTCGGCCTTCACAATATCCTTGTCGACCTTGGCTTCCTGGCGCTCCAGACGGGCGGTCTCCTTGGGGGTCAGCGAGCCGCTGGCCACACCCTGGGCGATGCGCTTCTGCTGGCGTTCGGCACGGTTCTCGGCGCGGGCTTCGCGCTTGGGCGTGGTGGTCTGGGTGCCAGGGGCTGGGGTCTGGGCGAAGAGAGAGGCGCCCATCAACAGCATTCCGGCGGCGGCGAGGGCGAAACGGCGGGTGTTCATGGTGATTCCTTCCGGGTGGGGGGGCATCGGCCCCGAGGGTTCCTGGTCACATCCCGTGCCAGTTGGGTATCTGACTTGACCCCGGTTCTTTCCAAAAGGTTGAAGCCACCCCACGAGGAACGTTGCCACATCCAGCCATAAAGCCTGCTGCAGGCTGCCTCACCGTGGCGGCCCGGAATCCCCCATCATGTCTCCATGAGCCTGCCCCGCCTGTTCCTGGACCCCCAACCCGCCGCCGAGAACGACCTGGTGCCCCTGGGGCCCGAAGCCGCCCGCCACCTGAAGACCCTGCGCCTGAAACCCGGATCGGCGCTGGAAATAGTGTTCGGCGACCAGCCCTGGACGGCGGACCTGGCGGAACTGGACCGTGGACGCGCCCTGGCCCGTCTGGTGGCCCCCCTGTCCGAGAACCGCGAGCCGCCGGTCGCCCTGGAAGCCTGCCTTCCCGTTCCCGCCCAGCTGAGCCTGTTCGATGAATGGTTGCCGCCCCTGGTGGAACTGGGCGTCACCCTCATCCAGCCCGTGGTCTACAGCCGCAGCGAATTTGACGCCGCCAAAATCCTGGCTCGCATGGAGCGCTGGACCCGGCTCATCCAGTCCGCCTGCGAACAGAGCCACCGCAGTCGGCGCCCTGAGTTGCGGTCGCCCCTGCCCTTCAAGGCCCTGCTGGACTGGCCCACGCCCCAGAAGTGGGTGGCCTACGAGCTGGCCACGGGAGAGGCTAACCCCGCCTTCCAGCATGCCCCCCTGGCCTTCACCAGCGGCCCCGAGGGCGGCATCACCGATGAGGAGTTCAGGGCCCTGCGTGGCGCTGGCTGGCAGCCCGTGAGTCTGGGCCGCAGCATCCTCCGCGCCGTGACGGCTCCTGTGGCCCTTCTGGGCGCCGTGCAGTTTCAATTGGGCCGCCTGCCCCTTGCTTGACCATCACAAGTAATACATCAGTTTTTTTACATTATTTTTTAATTTTCTATAAACAATCGCCTTAAGTCGTTCAAGGAAACGGCGTCTCCACCCGATGCAGTGAGAGTGCCCAGCCGACGAGCGTTCGGAGGGCCCCTAGGAGACCCATTCATGAAGCTTGTGACCCTTCTGTCCGCCGCCCTGATCACCGCCGCCCCCCTGTGTGCCGGTGACTACGACGCCATCGGAAAGGCCCTTCGCTCCGCCTGGCCCCAGGCCGGCACGGTGGCCGTGGTTTGCGATACCGTTGGCAGCAAAGGCGCCCTCGATGCCATCACCAGCGCCCTTCCCGGCATGAAGATCATGGTGATCGATGTGAAGAACCAACAGGACATGGGCAAGGCCATGGGCGCATTGTCCAGCCGGCACCCCGATGCCGTGATGCTGGTATCCAGCGACAAGGTGGTGGGTGATGGCACCAGCGCTGCCACCTTCCTTATTCAGCGCATGGCCGCCTCGAAGATTCCCACCGTGGCCATCACCGAAGCGGGCGTCCGCCAGGGCGCCGTTCTGGGCGTCGGCCCCAGCACCGGCGGCAAGCTGCTGGCCAATGCCAAGGTAGCCGGTGTGGCGGGAGTCACCATTCCCGCCGGCGCCAGCCAGATCTAGCCTCACGACACAACGTGATACGAGGTAGCATGAAGGCTCCCCCAGGAGCCTTCATGCGTTTCATGCTGCCCGTTCTGGCCACGGCGAGCCTGCTGGCCCAGACCGCTCCCCCCAGCTCCACGGTGCAGGAGCTTCCCCTGCGCGCCCACCTCGCCTTCCTGTCCGACGACCTGCTCGAAGGCCGGGGCACGGGCCAGCGCGGGGCCGAGCTCACGGTGCGCTACCTGGAAACCCAGCTCCAGGCCCTGGGTCTGAAGCCGGTCAAAGACTCGTACCGACAGGCCGTATCGGTGCTGGGCCTGAAGACCGTGGTGGAGCACAGCACGCTCAGCTTCATGGGGGGCGGCGCTTGCGCCACGCCCAAGTTTGGAACGGAAATCGTCTTTGGTTCGGGGCAGGCCAAGGCCGAGCAGATCTTTGACACCCCGGTGGTGTTCGTGGGTTTCGGTATCGATGCCCCGGGGGACCGCTGGGATGACTACAAGGGCGCGGACCTGCGGGGCAAGGTCATCCTCATGATGGTCAACGAACCCGCGCCCACGTCGGAAGAGCCGGGACTTTTCGATGGCGAAAACCTCAGCGCCTACGGCCGCTGGACCACCAAGTTCGAGATGGCTGCCAAGCACGGGGCCGCGGGCGTCCTGCTCATCCACACCACGCCTTCGGCCACCTATGGATGGTCGGTGGTGCGACCCAGCTGGGACGCAGAGCGTTTCTCCCTGGCCAAGGACTCGCCCGGATGCGGCCTGCAGGGTTGGGTCACCGAAGAGCTTGCGCGGGCTCTCGTAAAACAGGGTGGTCAGGACCTCGATGCCCTGCGAGCCAAGGCCCAGAGCCGAGGCTTCCATCCCATCGCCCTGGACTTGAACCTGAAAGGCACCCTCCACAGCACCGTGCGCACGCTCGAACAGTTCAACGTGGCAGGCGTGGTGCCAGGCACGGACCCCCTGCTGAAGGAGGAACTGGTGGTCCACTCCGCCCACTGGGATCACCTGGGCAAGGGCGGTGCCCTGGCCGTGGACAGCCACCCGAACCTCATTCCCGGTCACGAGCGGGACACCATCTACAACGGGGCCATCGACAACGCCTCCGGCTGCGCGGCCCTGCTGGCCATGGCCAGGTGGCCATCCATGCCCCCGCCAAGCGCAGCCAGATGTTTCTCTTCGTCTGCGCCGAAGAGCAGGGTCTGCTGGGCTCCCGAGCCTATGCCAGCCACCCGCTTTGGCCCTTGGCGAAGACCGCCGCGAACCTGAACCTGGACAGCCTCAACTTCATCGCCCCCACCCGGGACATCGGCCTACCCTTTGGCGAGCGCAGCAGCCTGGGCGAATTGGGCGCCGCCGTGGCCAAGGCCTCGGGGCTGTCTGTGGGAGCCAGTCGGCCGGACACAGGTGGCGGCTACTTCCGCTCTGATCACTACAGTTTCGTGCAGGTCGGCGTGCCCGCCCTGTCCGTGGGCGGCGGTCGTGACTTCATCGGCACCGATGTGCCGACCCTCAAAGCCATGGGAGAGGCCTACGGCAAGCGCTACCACCAGGTCACGGACGAGTACGATCCCGCCTGGGATCTGCGCGGGATGGTGCAGCAGGCACAGTTCACCTTTGATCTCGGGCAGGTCATCGCCAATGCCGCCACCCGGCCCACCTTCAAAAAGGTGCGCTGAACTCCGGGAATCCGGTGCTCATGCCATGCTCTGGCTCCATGGATTCCACTTCGAGGACGAAGCCTGCGCCATCACGCGGGTGCTGCGCATGATGCGCGAAGGCCAGGTCACTTGCCGAACAGGCGAGGCCATGTCGATCCAGGCCGACACCGTGTGTCTCCATGGCGACCAGCCCCAGGCCCTGGCCTTCGCCCAGCGGCTGCGTGCGGCCCTGGCTGAGGCTGGCATCCAGACCCTTGGCTTGAGCTAATCCCCCAACGGGCCCCATCCGTCTGGTTCAGGCTGGGGTCGGCTGTCCATCCAGCAGCCATTCGAATCAGCATCATTGACTGTTTTTTCTTGCCTTCTATCTGTGAATGGCTAACCATTTCGGACTCAACCCCCGAACCTGTTTTCCACGAAGTGCACCCAGTGAGGCTCGCATGTCCAAGACCATCGTGTTCTGCGCGGACGGCACCTGGAACAACCCCAACGAGGACGAGAACCACGACCAGACCTCGGATCCCACCAACGTCTACAAGCTCTTCGTGGGCCTGGAGGGGGCCCTGTCGGCGGCTTCGCTCCTGTTGGCCGATGAGCAGGAAAAGGAATTAGTGGAAGGTGGCGCCACTGTTCAGGTGGCGAAATACCTGCACGGCGTGGGCGACTCCCGCAATCCCATCATGAAGCTCCTGGGCGGCGCTTTTGGCGCGGGGCTCATTTCGCGGGTGGTCCGCGGCTACACCTTTATCTCCCGCAACTACCAGCCCGGGGACAGCATCGCCATCCTCGGCTTCAGCCGCGGCGCCTACACGGCCCGCGCCCTGGCTGGGCTCATCGCCTCCCAGGGCTTGTTGAGTCAGACGCTGACCGCCAACAAGGAACAGGCCTACCGCTCCGGCGCCCAGGCCTGGTACCGCCACCGGAAGACCACCCTCCGGAACCCCTTCAGCCTCGCGCACCTCAGCGAGATCGTCGCGGACCTCCCCGCCTACCTCTCCCAGGGCTCCTTGAAGGCTGAGGACCTGGTGGAAGTTCCCAGCCTCACGGCCGTGGGGGTATGGGACACCGTGGGCGCCATGGGCATCCCGGTCTACGCCCTGGGCGGCCAGCGGAAGGACGCCTTCCAGTTCGCTGACACCAAGCTCAGCGCCAAGGTCCTGAATGGTTTTCATGCCGTGGCCCTGGATGAACGACGGGATGACTTCGTGCCCACGCTCTGGGAGCCCGAAGACCGCATCACGCAGGTGCTGTTCCCGGGCTCCCACGGGGACGTGGGCGGCGGCTACCCCTCGGCCCAGGCCGAAAGCGGACTGTCCGATGGCGCCCTCAAGTGGATGGCCACGCAACTGGGCCAGGTGGGCCTGCGCTACACTGCGGGCTGGCTAGATGCCATCCTTCCCGCCGCCAAGGGCACGGCCCACCAGCCCTGGGCGCACCTGCCCTGGACCCTGCCCGGCGTGGCCCTGGGACCCCGTAGCTTCCCGCCCAAGATGGCCGTGGATGCGTCCGTGGCGACTCGCCGCATGGGCGGCCTGACGGTGGCCGAACCCGGCGCCAACCCGACCCCCTACGTTCCCCAGAACCTACCCGCCTAGCTGGGTTCCCGCGTGGCCTGTAGTGAGGCTTTGGCGGCTTCCATGCGCGTGATGGCGGCGGGTCCCTTGCGCAGGGCCAGGGCCACGGTGAGCACATCGATGATGGTCAGGTGGACGAGGCGCGACACCATGGGCGCATAGACTTCCGGGTTTTCCTGCACATCGGCGGGCAGCAGGATATCGGCGACTTCAGCCAGGGGGCTGTGGGTCCGGGTGAGGGCGATGACCGTGGCGCCCGAGCGCCGCGCCAGGGCCGCCACTTCCAGAAGGGACCGCGTGCGCCCCGAGTTCGAGATGATCAGCACCACCGCATCCGGGGGTAGCAGGGCCGCCGCCACCCGCTGCATCTGTACATCCGTGCAGGCCAAGGTGGGCGGGCCCAGACGGAACAGTTTCATTTGGGCGTCCTGGGCCGTGACACCGGAATTGCCCAGGCCATAGCACTCGATGCGGCTGGCGCCATCCAGCGCTTCGGCGGCCGTGTCGATGGCTTCGGGCGGCAGGGACTGCTGGCCCCGCCTCAGGCCTGCCATGGCGTGCTCGAACACTTTGCGGATGAGCTGGCTCACATCGTCGCCCGGCGCGAGGCTGGCGTGGACGAAGGGGATGCCCGCGCCCAGATCCCCCGCCAGCTGGAGTTTGAAGCCCGGCAGCCCCGCACACTTCAGGCGCCTGCAGAAGCGGATGACCGTGGGTTGGCTCACTTCCGACCACAGCGCGATCTGCGAGATGGGCGCCGAGACCACTTCCACGGGCCGCTGCAGCACCAGCTCCGCCACCCGCCGTTCGGAAGGGGGAAGCTCGGGCAACAAGGCCTGGATGCGGGAAAGGAGAGACATCATTGGGCCCAGAATACCGAAACCGGCACGGCGATCTGGCGCAGGATGGCCCGCACCGGCAGATCCTCCACGGGCCCCTCGCCCAGGGCCCGCTCCAGGATGGCCTTTTTCTCGGGGCCCGAGATCATCAACACGAGGTCGCGGGTGTTCAGCAGCGAGTGCAGGGACTGGCTCATGCGGGCATGGGGCGCCCGGGTGGGATGCACCGCCAGAACGGCAGTCTGCGTGCTGAGGCCACCCGCCAACGCAGCGGCATCCGGAAAGAGCGACGCGATGTGGCCATCCTCCCCCATGCCCAGGATCACCTGGCTGAAGGGGCGGGGCAGGGCCTCGAAAGCCTCGCACAACCTGGGCACGGCTGCCTCGGGCGTGGAGCGCCCGGTCCACAGGGGCTGGAACTGGGCCGTGGCGGCCCGACCCTTGATCAGGTGCTGCCGGACCAGCGCTTCATTGCTGTCCTCGTGATCGGGAGGGACCCAGCGTTCATCGGCCAGGGTGATCAGCACACGGCTCCATACCAGGGCCTGGTTGGACAGCGACTGGAACAGCGGCACCGGGCTCCTGCCCCCCGACACCACCAGGACGGCCTGTTCCTGCTGGGCCAGGTCCTCCTTGAGGCGCAGCGCCACATGCTGGGTGAGGGCCGCTACGAGCGTGGCCGCGTCGGCGAATTCCCGAAGTGCGGCCATTCAGTCTTCCTCGTTCCAGGCCAATCCATCCCGGGAGAGCAGGGCGCTCGATGCAGCAGGACCCCAGCTGCCGGCGGTATAGAACTTGGGCCGGTCCTCGCTGGCGGCCCAGTGGTCGAGGATGGGTTCCACCCAGCGCCAGGCGGCCTCCTGCTCATCGCGGCGCACAAAGAGGGTGAGCTTGCCGCGGATGGCGTCCAGCAGCAGCCGCTCGTAGGCCTCCAGGCGGCGGTCGCGGGAGGACTCCGCGAAATCCAGATTGAGGTTCACGGGCTGCAGGGCCATGGCTTCGCCGGGCTGCTTGGCCACGAGGTAGAGGCGCATGCTTTCGTCGGGCTGCATGCGGATGATGAGGCGGTTGGGACGCCCCCCGTGGGCCGACTCGCCGAAGATGGGATGGGGCACGGGCCGGAAGTTGATAACGATCTCCGCCAGCTTGTCCGGCATGCGCTTGCCCGTGCGGAGGAAGAAGGGCACACCGGCCCAGCGCCAGGTGTCGATCTCCGCCTTCACCGCCACAAAGGTCTCGGTGCGGCTATCCGGGGCCACGCCCAGTTCCTCCACATAGCCCTCCACGGGCTGGCCCAACACCGCCCCGGCCCGGTACTGGCCCCGCACGGTCTTGGTGGTCACATCCATGGGCGTGAAGCGCTTGAGCGAGCGCAGCACCTTCAACTTCTCATCGCGCACGGCGTCGGGATCGCTGCCCGTGGGCGGCTCCATGGCCACGATGCAAAGCAGCTGGAGCAGGTGGTTTTGCACCATGTCGCGCAGGGCGCCCGTGTGTTCGTAGAAGTCGCCGCGCCCTTCCACACCCAGCTGTTCGGCCACGGTGATCTGCACATCCTGCACCCATTCGCGGCGCCACAGGGGCTCGAAAAGCACGTTGCCGAAGCGCAGGGCCAGCAGGTTCTGCACGGGCTCCTTGCCCAGGTAATGATCGATGCGAAAGATCTGCCGCTCGGCAAAGTGCTCGCCCACGGCATCGTTGATCTCACGCGACGACTCCAGGTCGTGGCCCAGGGGTTTCTCCACCACCACGCGGGAGCGGGCCGTGATGAGGCCCGCGCCACCCAGGTTGGCCGAGATGGCTGCGAAGAAGTCCGGCGACGTGGAATAGTAGAAGACGCGGATGCGCTCCGGCTCCTGGTTCAACACCGCCGCCAGCGGGGCGTAGCTTTCCGGCTTTTGCGCATCCAGGGAGAAATAGGTGATGCGTTCCGCGAAGGCCTTCCAGGTATCGGCGTCGAAGGCTTCGTCCAGGAAGGGGCGGCATTGGGCTTCGGCCAGGGCCAGGAATTCCGCCGTGGTTGCCTTCTTCCGCGCTGCCGTGAGGATGCGTGATCCAGGGCTCAGCGTCCCGGCCTTCACCTGCTGGTACAGGGCCGGCAGCAGCTTGCGCATGGCCAGATCGCCGGTCCCGCCAAACAACACCATGTCGAAATCGGGCAAGGCTTTCATGCACACTCCGAATGTAGAAATACTACAATATTTTGGTGAAATTGGTATTTTGAAGTAATAAAGTTACATGTGGCTCGGCCTGGCCGGGCCCTGGAAGGAACCTCCCATGGCCTTGAATCCCCAGGTGGCAGCTCTCACCGATCGCATTCGCCAACGCAGCCGCGTGAGCCGTGAGGCCTACCTGGCCCAAATCGCCGCAGCGGCCTCGGCCACACCCCACCGCTGCGACGTGTCTTGCGCGAACCTGGCCCACACCTTCGCCGCCGCAGGTCCAGACAAACCAGCCTTGCGGGAAGGTCGCGCGCCCAACCTCGGCATCGTGACCGCCTACAACGACATGCTATCGGCCCATCAGCCCCTGGAAACCTATCCAGCTGTGATCAAGGCCGCGGCCCGTCGCGCGGGCGCCACGGCCCAGGTGGCCGGGGGCGTGCCCTCCATGTGCGATGGCATCACGCAAGGCCAGCCGGGCATGGAACTATCCCTTTTTTCCCGCGATGTCATCGCCATGGCCACGGCGGTGGCCCTTTCCCACAACGTGTTCGACGCGGCGCTGTGCCTGGGCGTCTGCGACAAGATCGTGCCGGGCCTGCTCATCGGCGCCCTGCAGTTCGGCCACCTGCCCGTGGTCTTCGTGCCTGCGGGCCCCATGATCACGGGCATTTCCAACGAGGAAAAGGCCGCCGTGCGCCAGCGGGCCGCTGCGGGTGAGGCTGACCGCGCCGAGCTGCTGGAAACCGAAGCGAAATCCTATTCCGCGCCCGGCACCTGCACCTTCTACGGCACGGCCAACAGCAACCAGATGCTCATGGAAATCATGGGTCTGCACTTGCCGGGCACGGCCTTCGTACCTGCGGGCAGCCCCCTACGGGAAGCCCTCACCCGCCATTCCGCCACGCGGGCCGTGGCCCTGGTGGCCGGGGGATCCGAGTACACACCCCTGGGCCTGGTCATCGACGAGCGCGCCATCGTGAACGGCATGGTGGGCCTGCTGGCCACCGGCGGTTCCACCAACCACACGCTGCACTTGGTAGCCATCGCCCGGGCCGCGGGCATTCACATCGACTGGAGCGACTTCGATGCGCTGTCGGCCCAGGTGCCCCTGCTGGCGCGGGTCTATCCCAACGGCTCGGCGGATGTGAACGCCTTCCACAAGGTGGGCGGCATGGCCTTCCTCATCCGCGAACTGCTGAACGATGGCCTGCTGCATGGGGATGTCCTCACAGTGGCGGGGCCCGGCCTGGCGCCCTACACCCAGGTGCCGGAGCTGGAACCCAAGACCAAGGCGCTGGTTTGGCGAGACGGCCCGACCCAGAGCCGCGACGAGGAGATCCTCCGGCCCACCCTGCGGCCCTTTTCACACAACGGCGGGATGCGGCTGCTCACGGGCAACCTGGGCCGCTCGGTCATCAAGGTTTCGGCGGTAAAGCCCGAGTACCGCCACATCGTGGCTCCGGCCCGGGTCTTCGATAGCCAGGAGGCCTTGCAGGCCGCCTACAAGGCCGGGGAACTGAACCGGAACCTGGTGGCCGTGGTGCGCTTCCAGGGCCCCCGCGCCAATGGCATGCCCGAACTGCACCAGCTTACGCCGCCCCTGGCCAACCTGCTGGACAAGGGCTTCCGCGTGGCCCTGGTGACCGATGGCCGCATGTCCGGCGCCTCGGGCAAGGTGCCCGCGGCCATCCACGCCTCGCCCGAAGCCTTCATGGGCGGCCCCCTGGCCAAGATCCAGGATGGCGATCTCATCGAGCTGGACGCCGAGCGGGGCACCTTGGATATCCGGGTCGATCCCGCCGAATGGGCCATGCGCCCCCTGGCGCTGCCGCCGGTCACCGGGCAGGATCGAGGTTCGGGTCGGGAACTGTTTGGGTTGTTCCGGGCCCACGCCACCACCGCTGAAACCGGAGCCACCTCCTTCGGCCCCAGCTTCGACCGGAGCCAGCCTTGAACTCGCACTCGAAACTGGAACGCATCCTCCGCGCCTCCCCCGTCATGCCGGTCATCGCCCTGGAGCGACTGGAGCAGGCCCTGCCCCTGGCCGAGGCCCTGTTGGAAGGGGGCCTCTCCACCCTGGAAATCACCCTCCGGACCCCCGTGGCCCTGGAGGCCATCCGGCTCATCGCCCGTCAGTTTCCGGGAGCCTATGTGGGCGCCGGGACCGTGACCACGCCGGAAGCCCTGCGCCAGGTGGTGGATGTCGGCGCGGCCTTCGCCGTGAGTCCCGGCCTCTCGGCCCCCCTCCTGGCCGCCGCCGGGGATTGCCCCATTCCCCTGCTTCCGGGGGTCATGACCCCCACCGAGGTCATGCGCGCGATGGATGCGGGCTTCCGTTTCGTCAAGCTCTTCCCGGCGGAGCAGGCGGGTGGCATCGGCATGTTGAAGGCTCTGGCGGGGCCCTTCAACGACCTGCGCTTCTGCCCCACGGGCGGCATCACGCCCACCTCGGCGGCCGATTACCTGGCCCAGCCCAACGTGATCTGCGTGGGCGGCTCCTGGCTCACCCCCAAGGCTTCACTGGACGCCGGCGAGTGGAAAGTCATCATAGAACTAGCCCGTCAAGCAACCGCCCTCGCTCGCTGAAGGCCCTTTCTAGGAGAAAACCCATGGCAATCAAGGTAGGCATCAACGGTTTCGGCCGCATCGGGCGGATGGTGTTCCGCGCCGCTGTGCAGAATTTCCAGGACATCGAAATCGTGGGCATCAACGATCTGCTCGAGCCCGAGTACCTGGCCTACATGCTCACCTACGATTCGGTGCATGGCCGCTTCAAGGGCACCGTGTCGGTGGACGGCAACACCCTCGTGGTGAACGGCAAGAAGATCCGCCTCACGGCCGTGAAGGATCCCGCCGAGCTGAAGTGGAACGAGATCGGCGCGGACGTGGTCATCGAATGCACGGGCCTCTTCCTCACCCAGGAAACCTGCCAGAAGCACATCGCCGCCGGCGCCAAGAAGGTCATCCAGAGCGCCCCCAGCAAGGACGACACCCCCATGTTCGTCTTCGGCGTGAACGACAAAACCTACGCCGGGCAGACCATCATCAGCAACGCGAGCTGCACCACCAACTGCCTGGCCCCCGTGGCCAAGGTGCTGAA